>NZ_JACJQS010000034.1:0-52799 GCF_014696755.1 Anabaena sp. FACHB-1391
GTTGTTTCTTTAACCAAGGAAGATGTCACCAAAGAACCGTGCATTGCAGAGAACAAAGAACCACCGAATACACCAGCTACACCTAACATATGGAAGGGGTGCATCAAGATGTTATGTTCTGCTTGGAACACAATCATGAAGTTGAATGTACCGGAGATACCTAAAGGCATACCATCAGAGAATGAACCTTGACCGATGGGGTAAATCAAGAAGACTGCGGTAGCTGCTGCTACAGGAGCAGAGAAGGCTAGGCAAATCCAAGGACGCATTCCCAAGCGGTAAGAAAGTTCCCATTCACGACCGAGGTAGCAGAATACGCCGATCAAGAAGTGGAATACTACTAACTGGTAAGGACCACCGTTATACAACCACTCATCTAAAGAAGCTGCTTCCCAAATTGGGTAGAAGTGTAAACCTATAGCGTTAGAAGAAGGAACTACTGCACCGGAAATAATGTTATTTCCGTATAGTAAAGAACCTGCAACTGGCTCACGGATACCGTCAATGTCAACGGGAGGTGCTGCAATGAAAGCGATAGTAAAGCAAGCGATCGCACTCAAGAGAGTAGGGATCATTAATACTCCGAACCAACCGATGTATAGGCGGTTATCTGTGCTGGTAATCCACTCGCAAAAGCGATCCCATACGTTAGCGCTTTGGCGCTGCTGTAATGTTGTGGTCATGTGTTTATAATGGCGTTTGAGTTATGTATGTTTTGGTAGGTGTTTCTACCTCATGAATTTATATTAAGCCTTATGTTTTGATTTGTAAAGATATTTAAAGTAAGTATTAGTTATGAAAGTCATTAGTTTTTCTGATATGATGGAATTTACAGAAGCTCTTGTCATAATTGGGCGGGCAGGATGCCCACCCCACAGGAATTATGGACTATTTTGGATGTAAAAATCAACCAGGAGGCCAAGACATAGAACGACCGCCTAGTATATGTATATGCAAATGATGGACTGTTTGACCGCCATCAACACCGGTATTCATAACTACTCGATAACCGTTTTCTAGTCCGGCTTGTGCTGCAACCTTTTGCACTATTAATAGAAGATGTCCCAAGAGAGCTTGATCTTCAGGTTCAGCGGTGGCCAGGTTAACTATGGGTTTTTTGGGGATAACAAGGATGTGAACTGGTGCTTGGGGGTTAACATCTGTAAAGGCCAGGGCTAAATCGTCTTCATAAACAATATGCGCGGGAATTTCTTTACGAATGATTTTACTGAAAATCGTTTCTGTGTTCTGACTCATGCAGTTTTACTTACTCATCTGCTCAAGATTTTAAGCGATGGTTAGAACAGACGATTAAAAGTTAAGTTGTTATTTAATTAGTGCATCTATCTATAGCTCTATGTCCAGACCTGACCAAACGCTTAATTAGCCTCGCACCCAACAATTGGGTAAAAGAGGAATTAAGACCAAGCGATATTGAAAAAAATTATTTTTCTCATATTTAGAATATCCTAACTAACATTTATACAATTTCGCGGCATAATATCATCTAAACGCAGTTGCGGCGAAGGTAAAAGAGTTGATTTAATAAACTCTCCTAAAGGTTCATGGTGTAGCACAGTTTCATCTAATACTAGAATATCAGGTCATCGGGCTGTGGCTGTTTCTGCAAAAGGACAGATTAGACAGGTGCGCGGCATAAACTAGGGAAGTTCAGCATGAGTAATAGCAATACCCAGTTTAGTTGCCAGTTTACCACCAACGGCTTTATCTAGTCCAGTTGGTTCGATGTCAATCACTTCTCCCTCTGCAAGTTCATAGCGGGGGTTGTTACCGTATTGAAAGATAAATTCTGCACAGGTTAATAATTTTGTTAATGCTTGAACCATAAGCCACCTGCATCTTTAGCTGCTATTGTTATATTAACAATCTTCTTGAGTGATTTCACCCATTGTTAATTTACCTAAAAATCTGCTTTGATATGGATAAAGTTTATTGATATGTAAAAAATGCTGGCTAGAGTTTGGAGTGCATCTATTGTTGGAATTGACGCGGTTAAGGTGGGAGTGGAAGTTGATGTTTCTGGGGGTTTACCGGGAATTGTGATTTTAGGTTTACCAGATTCAGCCATTCAAGAATCTAAAGAACGAGTAAAAGCCACCTTAAAAAATGCCGGTTTTGCCTTTCCCATGCGGAAAATTGTCATTAATCTAACTCCTGCGGATTTACGCAAAGAAGGACCTGCTTTTGATTTACCAATTAGTATAGGAATTTTAGCAGCTTCTGAACAGGTTAACGCTGATTTGTTAGGAGATTTTTTATTCTTAGGAGAAGTTTCTTTAGATGGTAGTTTGCGTCCTGTTGCTGGTATTTTACCCATTGCTGCAACGGCAAAAAAAATGGGAATTTCCGGTATTATTGTTCCCGTTGATAATGCTCAAGAGGCGGCTGTTGTTGAAGGTTTATCAGTTTATGGTTGTCAACATATTGCTGATGTAGTAGACTTATTAAATCATCCCAAAAATTACAAACCTGTACAGTTTAATCAAAGCCTAGAAAACCCCTCAGAAACATCTTTAAATTTAGCAGATTTGCAAGATGTCAAAGGACAAGCTCATGCTAGAAGAGCCTTAGAAATTGCCGCAGCCGGGGGACATAATTTGATTTTTGTTGGACCACCCGGAAGTGGAAAAACAATGTTAGCAAGGCGCTTATCGGGGATTTTACCACCTTTAAGTTTTTCCGAATCGTTAGAAGTTACACGCATTCATTCTGTAGCTGGATTATTAAAAAATCGTGGTTCTTTAGTAAAAGATCGTCCTTTTAGAAGTCCCCACCATTCTGCCTCTGGTCCTTCTTTAGTTGGTGGTGGTACTTTTCCCCGTCCTGGTGAAATTTCATTATCCCATAGAGGTGTACTTTTTCTAGATGAATTAACCGAATTTAAAAGAGACGTTTTAGAGTTTTTACGTCAACCTTTAGAAGATGGTTATGTGACAATTTCTAGAACTAAGCAATCTGTCACTTTTCCTGCTCAATTTACATTAGTAGCTAGTACAAATCCCTGTCCTTGTGGTTATTATGGTGATACAATTCAAGCCTGCACTTGTTCACCTCGACAACGAGAACAATACTGGGCAAAATTGTCTGGACCATTAATGGATAGAATTGATTTACAAGTCGCAGTAAATCGTTTGAAACCAGAGGAAATAACCCAACAACCAACAGGAGAAACATCAAAATCTGTAGCCCAAAGAGTCGAAAAAGCCAGAGAACTTTCTCTAATTCGCTTTCAAGAAGAAAGAAATTTACAATGTAATGCCCAAATGCAAAGTCGTCATCTGCAAAAATGGTGTAAATTAGATGATCCTAGTCGTAATTTATTAGAATCTGCAATTAGGAAATTAGGGTTATCCGCAAGAGCAAGTGATCGCATTTTAAAAGTAGCACGCACTATAGCAGATTTAGCAGGAGATGAAAATCTTAAACCCCACCATGTAGCAGAAGCAATTCAATATCGGACAATTGATAGAATGCAGTAAAAAACCTCCAAAAATATGGATAATAAAATGCTATATCATATTGGTTTTAGCAAAGAAGATTTAGGTAAATTTCCTCCCGAAATTGCTTTATTATCAGGTGATCCCCAGCGGGCTAATTTCATCGCCCAAACCTATCTACAGGATGTACGTATATTGTCAGAAAATCGTGGACTCCATAGCTATTTAGGCTATTTACCCAATGGAAAAAAGATTTTATCTGCTACTAGTGGAATGGGTGCGCCTTCCTTGAGTATTGTAGTTAATGAATTAGTGCAAGTAGGTATTCGACAAATAATTCGTATTGGTACTTGTGGCTCAATTCAACCGCATATATCTGTAGGGAGTATTGTTATTAGTAAAGGGGCTTTGTGTCGTCAAGGAGCAGCTAATGATATCGCACCTGTAGAGTATCCAGCTATAGCAGATCCTTTCCTGACCGTGGCTTTAGTCAAAGCAGCACAAGAATTAAAAATTGAGCATTATTTGGGAATTACCGCCTCAGTTGATACCTTTTATGAAGGACAAGAACGGACTAATTCAGCTAATCCCTATTTAATACTTTCTCTTGAGAGAATTACCTAAGAATATCGCCGATTAAATATTTTCAATTATGAAATGGAATCGGGAATGTTATTTAAAATGGCAGGTGTATATAATTTTGTGGCGGCGGCTGTTTGTGCTGTCATTGCTCAACGTACCATGTCAGAAAATATTATCTTATCAACAGAGGATTTAGCTATCAACAATGCAATTTTAACCGCCATTCACGCAGCTACAAATTTCCAGTCAGATCAAATACTTACTTAAGTTTCTTAAGTTTATTCACATCATCAAGAACTATCATGAGTGCAGAAATTATTTGTGTTGGTACAGAAATGCTACTAGGAGATATTCTGAATAGCAACGCCCAATATCTTGCTCAAGAATTAGCAAAACTAGGCATTCCCCACTACTATCAAACAGTAGTAGGGGATAATCCAGACAGACTCAAGCAAGTTATCGAAATTGCTGCTTCTAGAGTGCAAATTCTCATTTTTACAGGTGGTTTAGGACCCACACCCGATGATCTCACCTGTGAAACTATCGCTGATTTTTTTGGCGCTCCTTTAGTAGAACGAGCCGATATCGTCGAAGATATAGCAGAGAAATTTGCCCAACGGGGACGAGTCATGTCTCCCAATAATCGCAAACAAGCCCTAATTCCCCAAGGTGCGGAAATTTTACCCAACCCCACAGGCACAGCACCTGGTATGATTTGGCAACCTCGCACTGGATTAACTATTTTTACATTCCCTGGTGTTCCCAGCGAAATGTATCGAATGTGGTCAGAAACAGCCGTACCTTTTCTTAAAAGTCAAGGTTGGGGAAAAGAAATTATTTACAGCCGCAGTTTAAGGTTTTGGGGTATTGGAGAATCAGCTTTAGCCGAAAAAGTGGCTGCTTACTTTGACCTAACTAATCCCACAGTAGCGCCCTATGCAGGCAAAGGAGAAGTCAGATTAAGAATTTCCGCTAAAGCCACCGACGCAACAACAGCCCAGGCTTTAATTGTACCAGTGGAAAAACAACTGATAGAAATTGCTGGCTTAGATTATTACGGTGCTGATGATGACAGTTTGGCTTCAGTAGTTGGTAATTTGTTAAGGTCTTCCCAGGAAACACTATCAGTAGCAGAATCTTGCACGGGTGGAGGACTAGGGCAAATGTTAACAGAAATTCCTGGTAGTTCTGATTATTTTTGGGGTGGTGTAATTGCTTATGATAATTCAGTAAAAGTTGGATTATTAGGAGTCAACCCAGAAGATTTAGATAAATTTGGCGCTGTGAGTGCGACTGTGGCCGAACAAATGGCTATCGGTATTAAAAATCGTCTTTCAACTACTTGGGGATTAAGTATTACGGGAATTGCTGGACCGACTGGAGGGACAGAAGACAAACCAGTGGGTTTAGTATATATCGGGTTAGCAGGTCCTGGAGATCAAGTCATAAGTTTTGAACATCGTTTGGGAGCGATTCGCGGACGTTCTTTAATTCGTTATGTTAGTGCCAATGCGTCTTTAGACAATTTACGACGGCGGTTATTGACAAGATAGGTTTTGTCTAGGTTCATTCACCCCTTCAGCATTTAAACTAGATCAAAATAGAAAATTAAGTCTGAAGGGGTGTTGACATACTTAAAACAAGTTTTTTAGCGACTATTGGATTTTATTTATGATTCCCATTGTTTCCACTATTCCCGTTTTTCAACTCGCTTCTGGTGACTTTCTTTCTCTCCAGATATATAAGTTTTTTGGTGCTAAATCAGGTAAAAAGGTGTATATACAATCTAATTTACATGGTGCGGAAATTGTTGGTAATGCTGTTATTTCCCAACTCATTGATTTCTTAATCACACTAGACAATACTCAGCTAATAGGAGAAATTTGGCTTGTTCCTGTTTGTAATCCTTTGGCTGTTAACCAGCGAAATCATCACTTTTCCACTGGTAGATTCAATATTTATGATAGTAAAAATTGGAATAGAATTTTTTGGGATTATGAAAAACAACATGATCATATAGAAGAATTTGCCTGTACTCAAATTGACTTAGATATAGACACTATTAAGTATAATTTTTTTCAAAAAATCAAATCTAGTTTCGACAGTCTTTTAGAAAAAATAAATTCCCCTAGTAGTGTACAACTAACTGATAAATATCGCTATAAGTTGCAATCTCTTTATTTAGATGCAGACTACGTAATTGATTTACATAGTCACACTGGAGAAGGAATAGAATATCTCTATTGTTTCCGAAATCGAGAAGATAGTGCTAATTTATTTCTCCTCAATTATGGTATTATATTTGATGAATATGATGGTGATGCTTTTGATGAATCATTTATCAAACCTTGGTTGGCTTTAGAGGATGCTTTGTCAAAATTAACCGGCGAAAAAATCAGATTTGATATAGAAGCATGGACCCTAGAATTAGGAACTGGAATGCAAATGAATCCAGATTCAGTATCTAAAGGAGTGCGCGGAATTAAAAGTTATTTAACTCAAAAAGGCATTTTAGAAATACAGGATTTAACCCAACCAGAAACTAGATCCCATCAAATCAGTTTTCGTTCACTCAGTCAAATTAAAAAATACTGGAGTCCTGTAGGAGGAATGATTTTATCTAAACCTAAATTAGGTACTTTAGTTAATCAGGGAGATTTATTATATGAGGTTCTCACTTTCAATAAAATCGGTGAATTACCCACAACTATTCATATTTATGCCGAGAAAACAGGTTTGGTTTATGATATATCAATAAATAACTCCGTTAATGAAGGAGAATTTGTACTAGCAACTATGTAGTTTATAATTAGCAGTATTTAATTTTCATGTTAATCATCAAAGACCAAATTACTATTCGTCCCATGAAAGATGATATCCATGATTATCAATTAATGGAAAAATGGCGTAGTGATGAAAAAGTATTACAATTCTATGGTGGTAGAGATGATCCTTTTGATTTAGAAAAAGTTATAGAAATCTATCAACCTAGAATTAAAGGAGAAGAACCTTTAATTCCCTGTATTTTCTCATATCAAAATTTGGAAATTGGCTATTTACAATATTATGATTTGCATAAATTACCAGAAAATATTAAACAAATGTATTTGCTGGAAAACACTAATAATGTTTATGGTATTGACTTATTTATTGGTGAAACTCAATATTGGAATCAGGGAATTGGTACAAAAGTCCTTTTATCTGCTATAAATTATCTTTTTAATCGCCTGAAAGCTGCTAAAATCGTTATCGATCCTAATGTGAAAAATTTTCGCGCTATTCGCTGTTATGAAAAATGTGGTTTTGTCAAAGTCAAGCTTTTATCAGGTCATGATTTACACGAAGGTAAATATCAGGATTGTTGGCTAATGGCAAGAGAACGCAATAAATCGTTACACTAAAATAAATATCTGACTGGAATTTAGTTGCTAAAAAAATTATGACTCAACCAACTACAAAAATTTGTATACTCGGTGGTGGCTTTGGTGGCCTCTACACCGCGCTACGCTTAAGCCAATTACCCTGGGAATCTACACCAAAACCTGAAATTATTTTAGTAGATCAGAGCGATCGCTTTGTCTTTTCTCCCCTACTTTACGAACTCCTGACCAGAGAACTCCAAACCTGGGAAATAGCCCCACCTTACTCCGAATTACTCCAAGAAACAGGTATTCAATTTTACCAATCCACGGTTTCCGCCATAGATATCAACCAGCAAAGAGTCCAATTAGCAAATAAATCAGAACTGAATTATGACCACTTAGTATTAGCATTAGGTGGCGAAACCCCTCTAGACTTAGTTCCCGGTGCTACTGACAATGCCTACCCATTTCGTACTATTACTGACGCTTACCGATTGGAAGAACGGCTGCGAATTTTAGAAGCAAAAAACCCAGAAAAAATCCGTGTCGCCATAGTTGGTGGGGGTTACAGTGGGGTAGAATTAGCTTGTAAATTAGCAGATAGAATCGGACAAAAAGGACGTTTTCGCCTCATTGAGGTCGGTGATCAAATTTTACGAACTTCTCCAGAATTTAACCGTGAAGCCGCTAAAAAAGCCTTAGATAGCAAAGGCGTATTTATTGACTTAGAAACCAAAGTAGTCGCCATTGACAAAGATAGTATCTCTTTGGAGTATAAAAGTCAAGTAGACACCATTCCCGTGGATTTGGTAATTTGGACAGTAGGAACAAAGGTTTCTCCAGTGGTGACAGCTTTACCAGTCAAGCAAAATCAGCGCGGACAAATTACCACCACACCCCAATTACAAGTTCTGGAACATCCCGAAATATTCGCTTTAGGGGATTTAGCAGACTGTCTCGACGCAGAAGGAAAGCAAGTCCCCGCAACAGCCCAAGTCGCATTTCAACAAGCTGATTATACCGCATGGAATATCTGGGCTGCTATTACCAATCGTCCCCTCCTTCCCTTCCGCTATCAACCATTAGGGGAAATGATGGCTTTAGGAATAGATAACGCCACTCTCACAGGTTTGGGTGTGCAATTAGACGGTTCTTTTGCGTATTTAGCCCGTCGTCTGGCTTATCTCTATCGTTTACCCACATTAAATCATCAGTTAAAAGTCGGTTTTAACTGGTTATTTAGCCCTATAATACAAGCCATTTCCCAATAATTTCAAAATTAAGATCAAGATCCCCGATTTCTCGCAGAAGTCGGGGATCTGAAACGTAAGCCACACAAATTCAGATATCATTGCTATGTATTTACCCACTACTGAGGACTTAAATATTAATTATTATGAAAAAACCCAAAGTAATTTTTCTAGATGCTGTAGGCACATTGTTTGGTGTTAAAACTAGTATAGGTGAAATTTACCGACAAATCGCCCAGGAATTTGGTGTCGAAGTTTCCGCCCAAATTTTAGATCAAAACTTTATTAAAAGCTTTAAGTCCGCACCACCACCTATATTTCCTAACACAGATATTAAAGATATTCCCCAACGCGAATATGATTGGTGGCGCATTATTGCTTTAAATACTTTTGAAGGTGCAGGTGTTCTCAAAGATTTTACTGATTTTTCCGCTTTTTTTAGTGAACTTTATATTCACTTTGGTACTCCTGAACCTTGGTATGTTTATCCTGATGTTCTCTTAGCTTTAATGAACTGGCGACGCTTAGGGGTTGAATTGGGTGTTTTATCTAATTTTGATTCCCGTTTATACTTGGTATTACAAGGTTTGGGGCTGAAAGAATATTTTACTTCTGTCACCATTTCTACTCAAGTCCGTGCCGCTAAACCAGATCCAGAAATTTTTAAAATCGCTTTAAAAAAGCACAATTGTTCCCCGGAAGACGCATGGCACATTGGCGACAGTATCAGGGATGACTATCAAGGTGCTAAAGCAGCAGGAATGAGAGCGATTTGGATTAACCGTAATCCCAGTCTGTAATACTATCTAGCATAATATCTAGCTTGTAGTTTGCTTCCACTGACAATAAAAATATCATCTGTGAAATAGATTTTAAACCATTGGGTGAATGCGGAAGATAGGTGTTGTAAATTGTTCAAACTAATATGATATAAAGATGATATAAAGATATGAGTAGAGAGGCACAAAAAACCACAGTATGTAAGGAAAAGTAAAATTTCCCCAATCCTCTTTCCTCTTGTCATAACGACAATTTTTGACGCTAACCTACTTATTGAATATCTGTATTGTTTCAATCTACCGTTTGTTCTTGAATCTATGAAGTCTTATTTAGCCGCCGCTATTCAAATGACCAGTGTACCGGATTTACAAAAAAATTTGGACCAAGCAGAAGAATTAATTGATTTGGCCGTGCGTCAAGGTGCGGAATTAGTGGGTTTACCAGAAAATTTCTCTTTTATGGGTGAAGAAAAAGATAAAATAGCACAAGGAATTGCGATCGCCCAAGCCACGGAAACATTTCTTCACCAAATGGCACAACGTTTTCAAGTTACCATTCTCGGCGGCGGCTTCCCTATCCCTGTAAATGGTAATGGTAAAGTCTATAATACAGCGTTACTTGTCAGTCCTAACGGTCAAGAACTCGCCCGTTACCAAAAAGTACACTTATTTGATGTCAATGTCCCTGATGGTAATACTTATCAAGAATCAAGTACCGTCATGGCTGGACAAGAATTACCTTCTGTCTATTCTTCCCCTGATTTGGGCAAAATTGGCCTGTCTATTTGTTATGATGTCCGTTTCCCTGAATTATATCGCCATTTATCCAGTCACGGTGCAGATGTCTTATTTATACCCGCCGCTTTTACGGCTTTTACAGGGAAAGACCATTGGCAAGTATTGTTACAATCTAGGGCGATAGAAAATACCTGCTACGTGATTGCTCCTGCTCAAACTGGTAATAATTATCACCGTCGCCAAACCCATGGACACGCTATGATTATAGACCCCTGGGGTGTAATTTTAGCAGATGCCGGCGAAAAACCGGGAGTAGCGATCGCCGAAATTAAACCTACTCGATTAGAACAAGTACGCCGACAAATGCCATCTTTACAACATCGCGTATTTTAATGTAGTGCGGGCATCTTGCCCGCGATCATTCCTACACAGGACTTACGCAAAATATCCCTCCCTAAACCCCCATATCTGTTGTCTGTGCCTGGAGTGGTATGTCTATAGCTCCTGCGTCGCTACGCAAGCTATCGACACGCTACGCGAACGTTATATTGAATTACAAATCACCGCCAAATAGAAGATTTAAAATATAATTAACTTAAACTAAATTTAAGTTTAGCTAATGACAATTACACTAATTTAACCAAAAATAAAAATTAAATTTCCTCCTGACTCAGCAGTGTCATGATAAAATCAGAATTAATGACATCCAAAGGCTCAAAAGGAGAGTCAATAGGAAAAACCTGAATAGATAATTTAGTTTCCGTACTAGTAGCGCGAACAGCTTTTAAATAACAATCAGAAAATAGTTCTAAATAATAAGGTTTGAGACTAGGACTATCCTCCAATAAAGATTCAATTTGATAAAACTGTTCCCAAATTGTACTTACCCAACTAGAAGAACGTTTTTCAGGTTGAAATTGATATTTAAGCAAGTGCATTAGTAAAACTATGAGTCGGTTTTTTAATTCACGTCGTTTTTCTTTCCCCATGTCCTCTATTTCTGCAATCAAATGCTCAAAATCAACTTGTTCTAGTTGGCGATTGCGTAACAACTTAGCTGTAGTTTCTATCCACAAACAATAATCCTGATCATAAATATAACTACTTAAGAATGTAGATTGTAAATTGGTAGTCATAACAGATAGCCTTATTTACGCCATTGTCTTACTATATCACATTCATCACAGGGATGTTATTCTCAAGTATAGCTATAGCCATCAAGATTAGGACATAAACTATAAGAGTTCCCATAGCGTCTACCTCATTTCAATGGCTAAACCTTATAGTGATGATTTTCGGCAAAAGGTAATGCAGGCGATCGAATTGGACGGTCTCAAGAAGTGTGAAGCAAGCCAATTGTTCAATATCAGTCGCAACACAATTAACTTGTGGTTTAAGCGTCAAGCCGAAACGGGTGATATCAAACCTAAACAGAGAAAAACATCGCCGCAGAACGGTAAAATCAAGGATGGGGAGAAGTTTCGCACCTTTGTGAAAGAGCATGGGGATAAAACCCAAAGTGAAATGGCACAGCTATGGGAAGGAGATATTAGCCAACGCACAATTTCTAGAGCATTGCAAAAGATAGGACATACTCGTAAAAAAAAACATACGGATATATTCAACGAGATGAAGCCAAGCGGTCAGCGTTCTTGGCGCAACTGAAAAACCCTATAAACCCCATCTAGTATATGTTGATGAGTCTGGCATGGATGAACGCGATAATTACGGTTACGGATACTCCCCAGCCGGGGAACGCTTTTATGACCTCAAATCAGGTCAGCGCAAAGGTCGTATCAACATGATTGCTGGCTATCGAGAAGGGCAAATAATTGCGCCATTTACAGTCGAAGGGGCGTGTAATCGTACAGTGTTTGAGACCTGGCTAGAAACTTGTTTGATTCCGATGCTACGTCCCGGTGAGTGGGTGATTGTTGATAACGCTACCTTTCATCGTGGTGGTCGGATTGCTCAATTAATTGAAGAGGCTGGGTGTCAGTTAGTTTACTTACCGCCTTATTCACCTGATCTCAATCGAATTGAAAAGTGTTGGGCTACTTTGAAAAGTAGAATTCGTAAGCTTTTATCCACATCAGACAATTTACGTGATGCAATGGAAATCGTTCTCAAGCAAGCAGCGTCCTAATTAACTTGGCTACAGCTATAAATTTATAAGTAATTACAATTAATATAAAAAACCGGGAAACAGTAACGTTTCCCAGTTTACTTCTGTAAAGGCATAGCCTAGCTACACCTTAATTTATTGCTAAGAAAGATTAAACCTTAGCAGCAGCCCTCATGACCAATTCACCCTTAGCATACTTAGCAGCAAAATCTTCCAAAGAAACTTGCTTAATCTTGCTTGCATTACCAGCAGTACCAAACTGTACATAACGGTCAGCGCAAACCTTCTGCATATATTTAATGGAAGGTTTGAGGAAGTGACGAGGATCAAATTCCTTGGGGTTAGCCGCCAAAGCTTCCCGCACAGCCGCAGTAATCGCTAAACGGTTATCAGTGTCAATATTTACCTTACGTACACCACTCTTAATACCTTTTTGAATTTCTTCTACAGGTACACCGTAGGTTTCAGGAATTTCGCCACCATATTGGTTAATTAGCGCCAACAAATCTTCAGGGACAGAAGAAGAACCGTGCATTACCAAATGGGTATTAGGTAAACGACGGTGAATTTCTTCAATGCGGCTAATAGCCAAAATTTCGCCAGTTGGTTTGCGGGTAAACTTATAAGCACCGTGGCTAGTACCGATAGCTACAGCCAAAGCATCTACTTGAGTAGCTTCTACAAAGTCAACAGCTTCATCAGGATCAGTTAATAGTTGAGAATGGTCTAGTGTACCTTCAAAACCGTGACCGTCTTCAGCTTCACCAGCACCAGTTTCTAGAGAACCCAAACAACCTAGTTCACCTTCAACGCTGACACCTAAAGAGTGAGCGACGTTGACAACTTCACTGGTAACTCTAACATTATATTCAAAGCTGGCAGGAGTTTTAGCATCAGCTTCTAAAGAACCATCCATCATTACACTGGTGAAATTGTTCTTAATAGCTGAGTAGCAGGTAGAAGGAGCATTACCATGATCTTGGTGCATGACAATGGGAATCTGAGGATAGGTTTCTACCGCAGCTAAAATCAAGTGGCGGAGGAAATTTTCCCCTGCATAATTACGAGCGCCGCGAGAAGCTTGTAAAATCACAGGACTGTCTGTTTCAGTCGCTGCTTTCATGATTGCCTGAATCTGCTCCAAGTTGTTAACGTTAAAAGCGGGAATGCCATAACCGTGTTCAGCAGCGTGATCCAAAAGCAACCGCATAGGTACAAGCGCCATATATATTCCTCCTAATTTGGGTATCAGCCAGTCAGTTTAATAGAAGCGTAATCTTTATTTTAATGTAATTTTTACGCTAATCTTAATGTTTTTTTCAACTTATAAAAAATTATAGCTAGTAGTGGTTGCTTATGTTGAAAAATTTTCCTCGCTGATTTTCTCAATTTATGTACTGTTCAAGTATAAATAAGTACTAAATATCAGCATTTGATTGAATCAAGTTTCAGTAACAACAAAAATATTTTAGGATGTACGTAAGTGTCACAAAAAATAAAATTCTAATCTTTTGTTTGTAGTCAGGGCTTTAGCCCTGATGAGTGTTATCATAGTGACCCCAAGATAGGACTAAAGTCCTAACTACAATCTCATCTGTTATGCCAGTTGCGTAAGTCCTGAATCAGTTGAAGTTGTTTGTTTTTTTTCAATAAAAAACCCACTATACTATTTCTATAGTGGGTGAAATCAACAAATGCAGTTATGGTTAATCTTCAAATACAGCAATTATGCAAGCCATTCCAGAACAGCTTCATCTTTGGTATTAGTATTACGAGAAGGTGTTTCCCGCTCAAACTTCATGTGAATAGAACGAGATTGCTCACCATCAGCCGCAATAGCTAGAATTGGGTAGTCAATTAAACCATCTTGGAAAGACATTTGGAAGCGGAATGTACCATCCGAATTGAGTTTAATGGGACGACCACCAATAGTGACATTTGCATCAGGTTCGGTTGCACCGTAAACAATCAATTCAGCATCAGCAACTAACCAGAATTTGCGGGGACGCGCGGGAACAGCACCAGCGGAGAAACCGGACATTCCCACACCGGACATAGTTAAACCAGATACGTTAGGAACAGCCCACATACCTACACCAGATGGGAAAACGTAGGAACTGATGGCTTGTTCTGGAGCAGCAGAACCAGGGACGTGCTGCATAGAACCGAATAGAGAACCCGCAACTCGTTGAGCTTCAGCGGATTCTGCTAGGCCAAAGATTTGTTCGTAAATCGGGTTTCCACCACTAGCAGTAACAGTTGGTAATTTCTTAGATGGGGGAACTAGTTCATAGAAGGTCTTAGCGCGTAAGTCTTCTTCAAAGTCTACAGTGATAAAGACATCTTCAATCCAATCGGAAGGATAGACGGGAGGAATATGTACTCTAGCAGAACGGGCTAATACTAACCAGCCACCATCAGCGGTGCGATAACCTACATCTATCACATAATCGCGATCGCTCACGGGAATTGGCAAGTACCATTCTCTCGCTAGTTCATCCGCAGGGTATTCTTGCAAGCTGTGAGGACTTTGGTAATCTAGATCAACATCAGTGACATCATAAATCCGCAGAGCTAGGGTCTGTCCACCTTGACGACGGAGTTCTTCTTTATGGTCGTTAGGAATATCCCAGTAAGTATAAGCCCATTGAGGATCGCGGGGTAATAGAACTATCCGGCTTTCACCATAACCTGCGGGTAAATCCCCTAGTGCTTCATCAACATCAGCAAGAGAACCACCAGTACGATCTTCTTGGCCTAATTCAAATTTTGTTGCTTCCACGGTTTCTTGTGCCTCCTGTGTACGAGATGAACTGAGTGAGAATTTGCTACGCTGAACATCTTGAATTGATGTTAATAATTGCGATTTACGCATTCTGCTATAGCGAGATATACAATATTCACTGGCAACTTTACGTAATTGCCGTAGTGTCATCTCTTCTAGCGGTGGGCGTTCTTTTGCCATTAATTTGGCCTCCAGTAGTTTGAAAGGTAAGTTTTTCCGGGTTAAAATAGAGTTTGATCAAATATCATCTACCCAGATTTTTTTATCACTGACTCCTGGACAAAACCCCAGTTTTAAATTTGTTTACTGTCTGTTTTTTTTATTAAGATCCCAACTGCTCTAAATTCTTAGCTTGAGAATTGCAAAGAGTTGTTAAGTAAATATTAACCAGTAAAACTATCCAGGAATCAAGGGGTCTAAACATGGATTTTACCGTATTTCACGTAGTTATCAGCCCTTTGGGGATCGTTTTGTCATGAAACCTTAACATATTGCCGTTAACTAGGGTATTATTGTCAAGATTTCATAACATTTCAGGCAAAGGAGAATATTTATAACAGGGAACAGGGAACAGGGGACAGGGAACAGGGGACAGGTGACAGGGGACAGGTGACAGGGGACAGGTGACAGGGGACAGGTGACAGGTGACAGGGGACAGGTGACAGGGGACAGGTGACAGGGGACAGGTGACAGGGGACAGGTAACAGGGGACAGGTAACAGGGAAAAACTGACAACGCACAACTCACTCAACTAACTAATTACAAAAACGTCTGAATTACTGACATTCGCTGAATTAGCCATTTACCTTCTTTGTGAACCAACTCATAGCGAACACGCAAGTTTTCATGAGAAGACTTTTTTTGTCGGCTATTTTCATAGAAATGAGTAACTTCTTGTACCGTAGCGTCTACAGATACATAATTTTTATCTGTGCCTTTTTTAGAGACAGATTCTACTTTTACATCATGTTTATATTGCCGATAGCGTTTATCTTCTTGTTCTTGCTGGGCTAATGAACGCCATTGCGATAAAACCTGACCTGTTAAAATTTTGTTTAAACCATCAATGTCATGATTTTCCCCTAAAGCTGCTGCTTTAACAGATAACCAAGTTTCAATTACTTCCTTGGCTGTCTTATTTGTTAGTTCTTCGTCCCTTGCTTCAGGTTGGCCGTTGGGGTCAGGAATGGTTATCGGTGGTTGATTTAGTTCTATTGCTAACTGTTCTCCCTCTAATGATGGGTTGGAAAAGAAGATATTTTTGACCAATTCCACAGTTGTTGATACTAACAACGAAAAAACTACTACTCCTCCTAATGAGAAGAACACCATCCAAACTAAGCGTGTTTTCGGATCTAGGCTACTGAGGAAATTAGTTTGAGACTGTAAAAAACGTTGTGGAATGTTATTGGCGCTGGGTTTGCGTCGTCTGCGCCTTGGGTGCTGGTGGTTTGTAGCTGCTTTAGAAATGTTATTACCTGGATGTGGTTTTCTGTTGGGGGTTGCCGCTGTTGGTGTTACGGGTATTTGTGATCCTTGCTTGGCTACACTTCCATTGGTTGCAACATGATTCCATCTTGGCATGGAAATCTGGCTAGGTTCATGGTGGGGGCTATGGTGTGTTTCTAGTAACTCAGGGTTGGATGGTTGGTGATGATATTGGTGAGTTTCTCCGGTTTCACGAGGATGGTGAGGGAAATGATTAGTATCTGGCTGGGGAAAGGATTGAGGATTGATCACTGCCCATTCAGTTGTTTGAGCATCTGTAGGCAATGATTCTAAATAAGCCTGTACTTGTCTATCTGCAAAATAATCTTTTAAAGCGGCTTTCTGTTTTGCTAAATCACGGAAATGGGGAAATACTTCTTTTTGTAACCATTTTTCAGTGTATAAACACAGTCCTGGCAACAGGTCGGGTGAGTCTTGGGATTTTTCTCGAATAAACGCTAAAGCTTCATATTCTTGACTTAGTTCTAAAACACGGGTGGCTTCTTCGGTTTGTCCCATCAGCAAAGCACAAAGAGATTGTTCTAAATGTACATCTTGGCGTTTTGCTAATTGCATTAACATTTGCTTGGCTTGGCGAATTAAAGCTGGTTGTCGTTGGGCAAAACCTCTGGCGATTAAGGAGTATACTGCTAAATATGTGGCCACGGCTGAAGGACGTTTACTTTCTAATTCAAAGAGTTTATGCTGTTCTGATACTGTTAAAAAATGCCGAATTTGCTGGATAAATCGCAAAAAATCATCTATATTTAACCCTGATTGATCATTGCCACTGCCATCAATGCCGCCACGATCTTCTAAAATACCTTGTAATAATTCTAGTCCTTGTTGGCGTTTAGCGACCTGTTCTTTTGGCAGTGCTAATAGTTCCAAAATTCTATAAGGACGGAGTTTGTAAAGATCAGCCGTCATTTCGGCGCGAACCGTGGGAAATAATCCTTCCCTGGCCAATAATTCTTCACCTGTTTCTAAAGAAACTGCCGCATTTTCATAGTTACCTTGTTGCCATTCTTCCCGTCCTAGCTCTAGACAAGCTAAAGACACTGTGAGGACAATATCTGGCAAATTTGGGTTTTCGGGAATTTCGGTTTGAGTGAGACGATTACCTGTTTTGACGCTAATTTTACCAGTTTTATTGACTAAGTACGGACGACCAAGTTTTAATACCAACTCATATTCTCCTAGTTCTTGGAGAATTAACAAAGAACCAACAAATCGGTCTGGGCTGATTTCGATGCTGAGAGTTGAAGGATCAAGACGTTGGGAGTTAGTCTCTGTGGGAGATAGGGGCAATGGCGCTTGATCAGCAGTTGTGTTATCAGTATAGATATGAGATAGATAAAGCTCATCGTAGGACTTGCGCTTTTTAGCATCTAATAAAACCATATAAGCTTCTGAAATTAAGTCTTTGCGAGAAGATATAGCCGTAGTTGAATACTCCCGTCGCGGTAGTTGGACAATGCGATCGCTGTATGCCTGGCGCAATTGTTCCTCAGTTGCCGCTAACGGTAATCCCAAAATTCTGTAGTAATCGAGCGGAATTCGCACAGCTTACGTCCCCTGCACTGTGTTCTCGTAGCATCTCGTAAAAATTAACATAATTCACCTAGAGCATACTAGGCTGCCAAAACCGTCTCATAATCATAGCTTTATTAATACCGTGTTGATCTAGCACTATAGGTGTAGATAGTAACAGATATCTTATTTTCTGCCCGATAATTTTATTTTTATTTATATCTTAAATCGGGAATTTTTAACTCATAGTGATATTTTATTGTATTGGCCTAACCCACTATACCCTAATTTTTAGACAATCCATTCGGAGGCACGTTCACCCAAATCAAGAGGAATGCTAACTGCTTTACCGAGACGGGGACGCTCTTTGGTATCGGTAATAAAAGTTTCTACTTGTTGTGTTCCTCCTAAAGCATGGAGATAATTAGCAATGCTGTCAAGATGATCTTGGTAATCGCTTTCGCTCAAGGGGAAAGAAGCTTGGCCTTGGTACTTCCACATGATTTGCAAGAAGATTTTACCCTGGGTGCGGCGAAACTGGACATCATAGGGTTGTCCCCATTTATTAATTAACAGTTGGCGTAATTCTTTTCCAGTCATAGTAATTTTGGCTTTTGGATTTTGGATTTTGGATTTTGGCATTGGTGATTACGGAGTGGGGAGTATGAGAAAAAATTATCTTCCTCTGGGTTTCCCCTTTCCTGTTCCCTGCTCTTATTTAGATTTTACATTTAGTTATGATGTTAAGTTCCGTGAGTCCAGTATGATAAGGATATAAAGAAATGTAATGCTAACAGAAAAGATGCTCACTTGAGTCTTGCACAAAGAGGTACAGCATCGCTGCGGGCGTTATTAGTTCGATGCAGACAAGAATTACTCCAGTGCTGGTACTCTTGTCGAAATGGTTAATAAATTACACAAACAGCGCGTAGATTATGGCTCAATTTTCTGAAACCAATGATGTACCCGATATGGGTCGTCGTCAATTTATGAACCTGCTCACTTTCGGGACTGTTACCGGAGTAGCGTTAGGTGCATTGTACCCTGTTGTTAACTACTTCATTCCCCCTGCTAGTGGTGGCGCTGGCGGCGGTACAGTAGCTAAGAACGAATTGGGTAACGATGTTTCAGTCAGTCAATTTCTGGATAGTCATAATGTGGGAGACCGCACTCTGGTACAAGGACTCAAGGGCGATCCTACCTACATTGTAGTTCAAAGTAAAGAAGCGATCGCTGACTACGGAATTAATGCTATTTGTACGC
Organism: Anabaena sp. FACHB-1391; assembly: GCF_014696755.1. NCBI lineage: Bacteria > Bacillati > Cyanobacteriota > Cyanophyceae > Nostocales > Nostocaceae > Anabaena > Anabaena sp. FACHB-1391. The sequence goes on from NZ_JACJQS010000034.1 coordinate 19,364, forward strand.
ATTTAGGTTGTGTTGTCCCCTGGAATGTGGCTGAAAACAAGTTTAAATGTCCTTGTCATGGTTCACAGTATGACGCTACTGGTAAGGTGATTCGTGGTCCTGCACCAAAATCTTTAGCCCTAGCTCATGCAAAAGTTGAAGAAGACAAAGTTCTGTTAACTCCTTGGACGGAAACTGACTTCCGTACTGGGGATGCCGCTTGGTGGGCTTAAATACATAGTGCAAAAGTTATTAGTCTCCAGTCAAGAACAAAAGGGATTTTCATCAACTCTTGACCAATGACCAATGACCACCGACCAATGACCGCTAACCACTGACAAATGACTTTATAGAGATGAGAAATGCCCTTACACCAGCGAGATTAACTCGCACCGCTAAAGTGATGGTTAATACATTGCTAATAGCGATCGCTACCGTGACTTTTTTCTTCACTAGCGATATAACCCGACCACAAACTGCTGCTGCTTATCCTTTCTGGGCCCAGGAGACCGCTCCTGAAACTCCCCGCGAACCAACAGGGCGGATTGTTTGTGCTAACTGTCACTTAGCAGCTAAAAATACGGAGATAGAAGTTCCTCAATCTGTACTTCCTGATACCGTATTCAAAGCGGTTGTGAAAATTCCCTATGATACCAGCGTGCAACAAGTAGGCGCGGATGGTTCTAAGGTTGGCTTAAATGTTGGGGCTGTGTTAATGTTGCCTCAAGGCTTCAAGATTGCGCCAGAAGATCGTATTCCTGAAGAAATGAAGGCGGAAGTGGGTGATATGACTTTCACCCCTTACACTGATGATAAGGAAAATGTTGTCATTGTCGGACCATTACCTGGTGAAGAATATCAAGAAATTGTTTTCCCTGTTCTTTCTCCTAACCCCGCTACAGACAAAAATATTCACTTTGGCAAATACGCTGTTCATGTAGGCGGTAATCGTGGCCGTGGACAAGTTTACCCCACTGGTGAAAAGAGCAATAATAACTTATTCAACGCTTCCGCTACGGGTACAATTAGCAAAATTGCTCAAACAGAAGATGAGGACGGTAACGTTAAGAATCTAATTAGTATCACAACGGCTGCTGGTGATGTTGTTACCGATACAATTCCCGTTGGACCAGAATTAATTGTTGCCGAAGGACAAGCAGTTAACACTGGTGATGCTTTGACTAATAACCCTAACGTTGGTGGTTTCGGACAAAAAGATGCAGAAATCGTCTTACAAGATTCCTCCAGAGTTGCATGGTTAGTTGCTTTTATTTGTTTGGTGATGTTAGCACAAGTAATGCTAGTTCTCAAGAAGAAACAAGTAGAAAAAGTCCAAGCTGCGGAAATGAATTTCTAAATTCAATAATTTAGGGGTCAGAAGTCAGAATAATTGTCAAGTCAGGAATTAAGTATGATAGTGCAAATTTTATTTATTTGGACTTAGATGATTCCTGATTCTGAATTATTTGCTAAATTATCAGCTATTTGACAGGCAAAAAGCCTGTCTTTTTTTATAATTAGTTATTGGTTATTGGTAACAGGTAAATGACAGAACCTACAAAATCTTTTTATGTTGATAATCTGTTGGTAGAAATTTACACTTCTGAAATAGCAATGTCTAAAAGTGTGGCTAAAATCACACATCAGTATTTACAAAATCTGCTTGATAAACAAAATCAAGTTGCTATTTTATTAGCTACAGGTAATTCCCAAATTCGGTTTTTAGATGCTTTAATAGCTTTAGGGGAAATAGATTGGTCACGGGTAATTTTATTCCATTTAGATGAATATTTGGGAATTACATCAGATCATCCTGGAAGTTTTCGTCATTATTTGCGGGAACGGGTAGAAGAAAAGGTCAATCCTCAAAGATTTTATTATATCGAAGGAGATACGTTACAACCAGTAGCGGAATGCGATCGCTATAGTAAACTTTTAGAAAATCAACCCATAGATTTATGCTGTTTAGGTTTGGGTGAAAATGGTCATTTAGCATTTAATGATCCAGCAGTCGCAGATTTTCAAGATCCTGCTCAAGTTAAACTTGTCAAACTAGATGATGTTAACCGTCAACAACAAGTGAATACCGGATATTTTGCGAATTTAGCAGATGTTCCCCAATACGCATTTACTGTAACTATTCCCATGATTTGTGCTGCTAAAAAAATAATTTGTTTAGTACCAGACAGCAGAAAATCAAGCATAGTTGAAACTATGTTAACAGGAGATATTATCACAAATTGTCCAGCTTCCATTTTGCGTGAACAACCTCAAGCTAGTTTATTTTTAGATGTCAATTCTGCTAGTTTATTATCTTAATTAAATAAAGTTAAATAACGACATTCCCGACTTATTAAAGAAGTTAGGGATCTATATATTCCTGATTTGCTGCATTAAATGACCATCTTCCATAGTAATGATTCTGTCAGCAATATCTAAAATTCGGTTGTCATGAGTAACAATTAAAATCGTACAATCTTGTTCTTTGGCTAATTGCTGCATCAAATTAACCACGTCTCGTCCTGATTTACTATCTAAAGCAGCCGTAGGTTCATCAGCTAATACTAACTTAGGACGACTAACCAAAGCGCGAGCGATAGCTACCCGTTGTTTTTGTCCCCCGGAAAGATCAGAGGGATAATAATTAATTCTATCTCCTAATTTCACAGCATTGAGCATTGTTTCTGACTGGATATAAGATTCCCATTGAGAAATATTATGCTGTAATTCCAAAGACATTTGAACATTTTGCATAGCTGTGAGGAAATCTAGTAAATTATGAGCTTGAAAAATATAACCAATTTGACGACGAACTTGTACTAATTCTTCCTTACTAGCGCCTAATAATTCCTGACCATTGAATTTTAAACTCCCCGCTTGTACAGAACGTAAACCACCAATTAATGTTAATAAAGTAGTTTTTCCTGAACCAGAAGGTCCAGTCATAATCACAATTTCTCCAGCTTTGATAGTCAAATTAATATCAAACAAAGTTTGAGTAATTAATTTACCATGACCAAAGTAATGATGAAGATTGGTGATTTCCAAAATATTGTTACCAGGTAAATATTGCATTTTTAGTGAGATTATTAATTAATTAAAAATTTCCGCTGGATCTACCTTACGAAGTTTATTGGTAGAAAAGAAACCAGAAGTTAAACACATAAAAATTACAGAAGTAAATACTAATAATCCCTTGCTTGAATCCATAACAATTGGTAATTTAGTTGCATCTTTAGCAACGTCATATAATCCTAGAGAAATAGCAAAACCGGGGATATAACCCAAGACAGCTAAAATCAAAGCTTGCTGAAATACAACATTTAAAAGATATTTATTTCTAAATCCCATAGCTTTGAGGGTAGCAAATTGGACGAAATGAGTAGATATATTACTATAAAGAATTTGATAAACAACAATTACACCGACTACAAAAGCCATCATTACCATCAAATTAAATACAAATCCAATTGGTGTTCTTAATGTCCAATAGCTTTTTTCAAAATCAATAAATTCTTGACGGTTCATGATGATGACATCACTAGGTAAACTTTTAGATAAAGTTGCTAAAATTGTCCGAGGATTAACATTTGCTTGGAGATGAATTAAGCCTATATCCACTTCATTTGCGCCATGTTCTGGGAAGATTTTAAAAAAAGTAGAAGAACTAACAATTAAATTACCATCTACACCAAAGGAAGGACCAAGACTAAATAAACCACTAACTTTAACTTTATAACCAACAGTAGCTAAATAACTAAATATTTCCATAGTTATGGGTTGATTCTTTTGAAAATATTCAGCAATTGGACCAAATTCTGGACGTGCAGCCCGATCAAAAAATACTTGATCAGGAATTTTTAATAATTGAAAATTTTGTTCAATTTCCGGTAATCTAAATATAGATTTGACTGGTTCAAATCCCAGGACATAAATAGGATATTTGCGGCCATTTATGGGGTTTTTAAGTTTAGCAAATTGTAGATATAAAGGTGCGACTGATTCTATGCCATTAAAACCCAATATCTGATATAAACGACTACGAGGAAAGCTTTGAGTGGAAGTCAAAGATTTATATTGGGAGCTAATTAAAAACAAATCACCCTCCAGATGTTTATGTAATTGAGTAGCACTAGCATAAAGAGCATCTTGAAAACCAATTTGCATAAACATTAAAACAGCAACAAAAGCAATACCAGCTAAGGCTACAAAAAAACGTACTTTTTGTTTTACCAATTGTAGCCAAGCTAAAGGTATATTTGAAATCATATTTTACTCCTATTAGCTATTAGCTATTACCTATTCATTATTACCTACCCCTGATATTTGAATAAGTGCCTGTACCTGTAAATTAGTTAAACTAGAAACTCGTTGATTATCTGCTAAGTTATCAATGCGAATTTTCACATCAACTATTCTATTATCTGTATTTGAACCGGGATTAGTATTAAAGATATTTTGTCTACCAACTTGTAAACCAATATCTGCAACTGTTCCCTTTATTTTTCCTGGAAAAGCTTCACTTGTGATTATTGCTTTTTGACCTAAACGAACTTTTTTAATATCAGTTTCATAGACTTCTGCAACTACATACATTTGTTGCGTTTGTCCCAATTCTAGGATGCCTCTATTGCCAATTATTTCTCCTGGCCAAGTATTAATTTTTAGAACTTGGCCATTAATAGGTGAACGGATAGAACTTAAATTTAGCTCGGCTTGAGCTTGTTGAACAGATGCTTTAGCACTTTGCAGATTTGCTTGGGCAACTTGTACATCTGTGGGGCGAATTTCTGCAATACTATTGAGTCTAGCTTTAGATTCAGTTAACTGTTTTTGCAAAGTTTCTATAGTCCGTTTCAAACTAGCATTAGCCTCATTAAGTTGTTGTTGTACAGTATCTCGACGTAATCTTTTAGTATCTGCATCAGAAGCAGAAATAGCACCATCTTGATATAATTTTTGATATCGTTTATTTTCGGTTTCTGAATTTTTTAATTCAGCTTCTAAACGAGCAATTGTGGCTTTTTGTGTGAAAAATGATCCTCGTAATTCAGCTTCTAAACGGGAAATTGCGGCTTTTTGAGCAAAAATATCACCCAATTTTGCACCTGCTTCTACTTGCTGAAGATTCGCTTGACTAACTTCTACTTGTCCTTTGGCTTTTTCTAAAGCCGCAAGATTAGGAATATAACTATCAAGAATTGCTAATACTTGTCCTTGACGAATTTTGTCTCCTTTTTTAACTAGAAGTTGATTAACTCTTATCCCTGTTTGAGAATTGGGTGCTGAGAGACAAATTACTTCTCCTTGGGGTTCTAAACGTCCTAAAGCAGCAACAGCGGTAATAGTAGGGACTAAATTAGGGGTAATAGAAGATATGGTAGAGGCTGATTTTGAAGTTTTCTGAAAGTGAAAATATGAAAGGCCATAAATAGATATTACACCAGTAGCTATGACTCCAGAACTCGCCAATATTATCGGCCAGAAACTTACAGGTTTTGTTAATGAGTGCTTTTCTCTGTGTAGCATAATTTTGTCTTTTAAGTTAGGAAACATGACAATTTATGACTCTAAATAAGAGACAGAAAAGACATTACACTTGATAGCATCTCTTGATAACCTTGGGTCTAATATAATATCCAGCAAAATACTATTAATCAAAATCTTGCTGATTTTTTAAAACTTGATGATTATATAAAATACTTAATTACTTAAAGATCAAAATTTTGACAGGTAATTGGTAATTAGTTACTGTAGGAATCATAAGTGACATCTGAAAAATTTTAGCCATTATATGCAAATATCAAATATCAAATATTATTCCTAATAATACCAATTACCAACATCGAGATTTTTATTTATTTAGGACTACCTCTTTCTCTTTTTTCTTGCGCATAATTGCCAAGTATTCGCTGCGTGTTCCGTCTACTCGGTAATGATCACAAATTTGACATAGTTTAAGAAGATCCAAACGACTAAAGATTTTTTGATGTTCAATAGCGTTGTCATTACGCCACCGCCAAAATGTTGTTCTATCAATTCGACGATTGCTTTCAGGCCATCTTCTCCGTGATAAAAAATCGACTAATTCATCTTCATAAAATGAGTAACCTTTTGGTAATTTGAGGAGGTCTTCTCGTAACTCATTCAGCGGGATGAGTGGATCTAATTCAGATAGTCTCATGCCAGCAAGCCCTTATAGTTTTTGTAAGTCCAATATTGCAGAAGCCAAATGTTATAATCGAGTTGAAATGTCTGAGTTGATGCTAAAACACTGTTTTAATTTCCCTGATTTAATCATATAGATTAAACTAATTTTTTGAGAATTTCAACCTATATGCAACAAGTTGTTTCATAAAACGATAATTATCGCCATATATGAAATTTGTAAAAATTGCAAGTTTTAAATTCTTGACTTATTCTTAATTTTTATTATCTCAAACTTTGGACTCAAATAAATTGAAAAATATTTTTTAATTCCTAAGATATATTTTGTGGTGACAAATTTTACAGCCAGGAAAATATATTTCTGAGGATAGATGTAAAAATGCAGAATTTAGCAATAAATACAATTCTTCAAGATATCTGAAACTCTTGATGTTAAAAACACTATTTTAAATCGGCTACTTCATTTATATTAAAAAGATATGCAATATATATGCAACTTTGGTCAAAATGGCTAAAACCTAGATAATAATGATTGTATTGGATAAGCAAAAATATTTGTCTGACTTCTCTATCAACTTTACATTTGCAAGACTTTTTCCAAGTTGCACGTAAGTTGCTAATGAGTTGTAATAGGGTTGTCACCACTGTTCAAGACGAAAATCAATAGTTTGGATATGCCTAAATGAATAAAAGTCATATCTTCTGAAATTCACTAAATTTTCAAAACCTTCTATTAACCGACTGCCCGATCAAAAGAGTGAAATATGATTATGGCTGCTTCCAAATTTGAAGCCGCTTTCGCACAGTTACAATCTGAAATTAGTAACTGTGAAAAGTCTGTAATCAAGATGATAAAGGTGAAAAAAGATATGCCTGATACCACAAAGATTAAAGATGAAATTAAAAATAAAATTCATGCCAAATTGCGAACTACTAATGTAGCCATTATTGGCATGGCTTCTATCTTTCCCCAAGCGAAGAATTTACAGGAATACTGGCAAAATATTATCCAGAAAGTGGATTGTATTACTGATGTTCCTCCTTCTCGTTGGCAGATAGATGATTATTATGATCCTGACCCCAAAGCCCAGGATAAAACCTATTGTAAACGGGGTGGTTTTCTGCCAGATATTGATTTTAATCCGATGGAATTTGGTTTACCTCCTAATATTTTAGAGGTGACAGATATTTCGCAATTACTCGGTTTGGTAGTGGCAAAAGAGGCAATGGAAGATGCTGGTTATGGTGCATCTCGCCAATTTAATCATGAACGAACAGGGGTAATATTAGGAGTAGCAATTGGTAGACAATTGGCTGTTCCTTTGGGTGCAAGATTACAATATCCTCTTTGGAAAAAGGTTCTCACAAATAGTGGTTTATCCGAGGAAGATAGTCAGAAAATTATTGAAAAAATCAAAAGTGGATATGTAGAATGGGAGGAAAATGCCTTCCCCGGAATGTTAGCTAATGTCATTTCTGGACGTATTGCTAACCGTTTAAATTTAGGAGGAATGAATTGCGTAGTAGATGCAGCCTGTGCAAGTTCACTAGGCGCATTAAGGATGGCTATTAGCGAATTAACGGAATATCGCGCCGACATGATGATAACTGGCGGTGTGGATACTGATAATTCTATTTTTGCGTATATGTGCTTTAGCAAAACCCCAGCTGTTTCTCCTGGGGATAAGGTGAAGCCTTTTGATGCTGATGCTGATGGAATGATGTTAGGTGAAGGCGTGGGAATGCTGGTACTTAAACGTTTAGAAGATGCTCGACGAGATGGCGATCGCATTTATGCAGTTATTAAAGGTGTTGGCAGTTCTAGCGATGGTAAGTATAAAAGTATCTATGCACCTCGTCCCGAAGGACAAATAAATGCTTTGCATCGTGCATATACAGAAGCAGGAGTAAATCCAGCCAGTATAGGCTTAATTGAAGCCCATGGTACAGGAACGATGGTAGGAGACCCTACAGAATTTAGCTCAATTACCACCGTTTTTAGTGAAAATAATCCCAAAAAACAGCATATCGCTTTAGGAACTGTTAAATCCCAGATTGGACATACTAAAGCTGCTGCTGGTGCGGCTAGTCTGATTAAAGCGGCTTTGGCGTTACACCATAAAGTTTTACCACCGACAATTAATATCAGTAAGCCCCATCCTAAACTGAACATTGAGAACTCACCATTCTACTTAAATACGGAGACGAGACCTTGGGTAAGTCATCCTACCCAACCGAGAAGGGCTGGAGTCAGTGCCTTTGGATTCGGTGGTACAAATTATCACGTTGTTTTAGAAGAATATGAACATGAACATCATCACCCGTACCGTTTACACCATACTCCACAATCCTTGCTACTATTTGCCCCCACAGCTTCAGCTTTGTTGTCTCGTTGTCAGCAAATCCACCAACAGCTACAGAGTGAGAGCAAAGAAAAACACTATCAACAATTAATTACTGATTCTCAGATTGGCAAGATTCCCCTTAATTACGCCAGAATTGGCTTTGTAGCCAATGATTTAGCCCAAGGGAAGGAATTACTGAAAATTGCGATTGAAGGGCTAAAACAGAAGCCTGAAGCCCAATCATGGGAACATCCTCAAGGGATTTACTACCGTCAAACGGGGATAGATATGACGGGTAAAGTGGTGGCTTTGTTTTCTGGACAGGGTTCACAATACTTAGAAATGGGGCGGGAGTTGGTAATGAATTTTCCTTGTTTGCGGCAAACATATACGCATATAGATAGTCTGTTGTGTGAAGACGGTTTACAATCTTTATCAGCAGTAGTATTTCCCCCACCAGTTATTGATAAAGCACAAAAGCAAATTCAGTTAGAAACATTGCATAAAACTGAATATGCACAGCCGGCAATTGGTGTGTTTAGTGTGGGATTATATAAAATATTGCAACAAGCTGGATTTAAACCTGATTTTGTTGCCGGTCATAGTTTCGGTGAATTAACAGCTTTGTGGGTTGCGGGTGTATTAAGTGAAGAGGATTATTTGTTCTTAGCAAAAGCTAGAGGACAAGCTATGGCTGCACCTGTAAATCCTAATTTTGATGCGGGAGAAATGTTAGCTGTTAAAGGAGATATTAGTCAAATAATAGAAGTAATCAAAAACTTCCCCCAAGTAGTTATTGCTAATAGAAATTCTCAGAAACAAGTAGTATTAGCTGGGAAGAAAACCGAAATTAAGCAAGTACAAGAACTTCTCAAAAATCAAGGATTTTCTACTTTTTTATTAGCAGTTTCCGCAGGATTTCATACACCATTAGTATCTCATGCCCAAAAACCTTTTGCCCAAGCTGTTGAAAAAGTAAATTTTAACGAACCCCAAATTCCCGTTTATACAAATATCACGGGTGAATGTTATCCTCAAGAACCCCACGCTATCCAAAAAATTCTTAAAGAACAATTGTTAAATCAGGTATTATTTCAGCAGGAAATTGAAAATATTTATGCTGCTGGTGGTTACTGTTTTGTAGAATTTGGTCCCAAAAATGTCCTTACTAATTTAGTGAAAGAGATTTTGAGTGATAAACCCCACATAGCTATAGCTGTCAATGCAAGTCATACTAAAGATAGCGATAAAATTCTTCGACAAGCCATAGTTCAATTGCAAGTAGCTGGGTTATCTTTGCAAAATATAGACCCCTACCAAGTCCCAACTAAAATTACCGAAGTTCCCCAACAACAAGTTTTGAACGTGAGATTAAATAGTACAAATATTACCGAAAAAACTCAAAAAGCCTTTGCAAAAGCTTTAGAAAACGGTTCTCATATAAGCGTTGTATCACCTCAACCAACAGTTAACGAAAAGCCTGTAACGTCATTTAATGAAAAATTAGAAGAAGCAGAAATTCAGCCCCAAAATTATGAAAAAGTTATTCATAGCTTAGAAAATTTTATCACAGAATTTAGTCAACAACAACGGGATATTATTCACGTTCATGAACAGTCATTGCACAGCCAAGCAGAATACACAAAAACGTTTTCTCAATTAATGCAGCAACAGTATTCATTATTAGAAAATAGTGAAACTACAGAACATCAAGCCAAAATTCAAGAATTAATAATTTCCAGTTCTGAACGTAACATGATGCGGTTTCATGATCATCAAGGTGATACTCTGCGTATTCATGAAAAATATCTCAAATATCAACAGGAATATACCCAGAACTATTTTCAACTTCTGCAACAACATTTTCATTTACTAACTTCAGAAAAAAAAGCCATTAATTATGTAAATCAGCCGCAAACTGTCAGCGTCACTGCGCCTCTGGGTGAGGAAAAAATCATCCCATTCATCAATAACACAGAAAAAACTATTACCGTAGTTCCCAAAATCCCAATTAACATAGATAAAGCTACCCTGAGTCAAAACCTATTAAACATAGTCAGTGAAAAAACAGGTTATCCGTTAGAAATGTTAGAAATGTCAATGGATATAGAAGCAGATTTAGGAATTGATTCCATCAAAAAGGTAGAAATTTTAGGAAGTTTATTAGAACTATATCCTGACTTACCTAAACCCAACCCTGAAGAAATTGGAGAATTGAGAAATTTGGGCGAAATTGCTAGTTATATGCAGCAGCAAGCCCAGAGAATTACTAAGTTATTAACTGAAGAAATAGTAGAGATAACAAAAACCACATCTGAGCCAAATATCCGCCGCAGTATTGCAAAATTACAGCAAATTCCTGCACCTGACAGTTTAGAATTTTCTGTTGCTGATAACCATGTTGCATTAATAACTGATAATGGTTCTTTTATTACTGAGAAATTAGCAAAAAGTTTGATAGATAAAGGCTGGAAAACAGTAATTTTAAGTTTTCCTGGTATCGAACCAAATGTTAATCAAGGAATAAATAGAGTAGTTTTAACTGATTGGAATGAAGACACTTTACAACAACAGTTAAAACAAATTAATGATAATTATGGTACTGTAGCTGCATTTATTCACCTCCACCCATTAACACCATTAGACATAGAGAAATCTATTCTTCGTCACGTTTTTTTAATCGCCAAACACCTGAAAGAATCACTCAACGAAGCCGCAAAATTTGGACGCAGTTGTTTTATTAATGTGGCGCATTTAGATGGTAAATTTGGATTAGGAGAAACCAATAAATTTAGTGCTGTTGCGGGAGGATTATTTGGACTGAGTAAGAGTATTAATCAAGAATGGGAAAATGTATTCTGTCGTTCCATTGACTTAAATCCAGACTTAGATTTAGAAACATCTGTTAAACAGATTATCGCGGAAATTCATGATCCAAACTTGTTAATTCAAGAAGTAGGGTACAGCAGCCAAGGTAGAGTTAACTTAATTGCAGATTTCACCCCATTACCAAGCACAAATTCTCTGAGAGAGATTACTAAAGATCAAGTATTTTTAGTTAGTGGTGGTGCGAAAGGAATCACAGCCCAATGTGTAATTAAAATCGCCCAAAAATATCAATGTAAATTTATTCTTTTAGGGCGTTCCAGTACAGAACCTGAACCTGTTTGGGCAGAAAATTGTAAAAATGAAGCGGAATTAAAACAGCGAATTTTAGAAGATTTCCAAGCCCAAGGGGAAAAACCAACACCAATAATGGTACAGAAAAAGTATCAACTTATTTCCTCACAACGAGAAATTAAAAATACTCTCAAAGCCATTGAACAAGCAGGAGGACAAGCAGAATATCTGAGTGTAGATATTACCAATACAGTATTATTAGAATCAAAATTGGCAGATGTAATTGCACGTTTTGGGCAAGTAACTGGCATAATTCATGGTGCAGGAAACTTAGCTGATAAACGCATTGAAAACAAATCAATTCAGGATTTTGAAAATGTTTATGCAGCTAAAATTAAAGGTTTAAAAAATCTTTTAAGCTGTGTACCAGCCAGTCAATTACAATATTTAGTTTTGTTCTCTTCTGTAGTCGGATTTTATGGAAATGTGGGACAATCAGATTATGCCATAGCGAATGAAATACTCAACAAATCAGCCCATTTAATTAAACATAATTACCCCAATTGTCATGTCATGGCTATCAACTGGGGACCTTGGGAAAGTGGCATGGTATCACCAGAATTAAAAAAAGCTTTTGCGGAAAGAGGAATTGAGACTATTACCATAGAAACAGGAACGCAAATATTAATTGATGAATTAACAAACCCTAATCAAGATACAGTGCAATTAGTGATTGGTAGTCCCTTAGTTTATATTCCCTCGACCTTATCTAATGAGTTAAAAACCTATCGCATTAAACGCCAATTAACATTAGCAGAAAACCCATTTTTACAGGATCATATTATCGCTGGTTGTCCTGTACTTCCCGCTACCTGTGGGTTATTATGGATGACAAATGCTTGTGAACAACTATATCCTGGATTTACAGCTTTTATTGCTTCAGATTTCAAAGTTTTAAAGGGCATAGTTTTTGATGAAACTTCAGCAAATGAATATGTTTTAGAAATTCAAGAACTTGCGAAACATGAAAATCAAGAAATAGAATTTGCTGCTAAAATTAGTAGTCAAACGCCAGATGGAAAAATCCGCTATCATTTTAGTACAAATTTAATTCTCAAACGAGAAATTCCCCCCTTTGCAAATTATGGAAGCTTGAACTTTAATCAGGATCAAAATTTGCTAAAAAATAATCAAGAATTGTATCAAGTAAATGCTTCTAGCCTATTTCATGGAGGCACTTTTCAAGGTGTAAAATCAGTTTTAAATACTAGTCCTAGCCAGATAACAATTGAATGCTTTTTATCAGAACCGACAGCAAAACAACAAGGACAATTTCCCGTCCAAACATTTAATCCCTATATAGCAGATGTCCAGATTCATTCTCTTTGGATTTGGACTCAACATTTTCATCAAGTTGGCTGTTTACCATCAGAAATTAACAACTTTGAACAATTTGCTAAAGTGCCTTTTGGTGAAACATTTTATGTTACTTGTGAGGTGAAATCAAAAACAGAATCTTCGGTAATTACAGATGTGATTACTTATAATCGTCAAGGACAAATTTATAATCGGATGATTGGTGCAAAAGGAACAATTTTACCTAGACAAATAGCAAAATATTAGATATTTTTCACGCAGAGACGCAAAGGGGCAGGGAAAATTAAAGTTCTAAAACTTGGTGCTTTTGCTCCTTTTTACCTTTGCGTAAAAGGTGATTTTAATTCTAAAATATGGAGAATGATCATGAAATTAATGGCACAAAATCCCAAGTTAGCAATTATTGGTATGGATTGTTTTATTAGTAATTCATCAACATTAAATAAATTTGAAAGACTAATTTATGAAACTAAGCAAGATGCAGTTAGATCTGAAGATTATCAGCAAAGTCCATTAAGTCGAGAAGTGATCAATTCTGCTCTTAAAGATGCTCAAATTAAGCCAGAAACAAAAATAGGCTTAATTATTATTTCTCCTCTAGAAAATTCTACTTTAGCTAGTTATATTTCTGCGGAAGTAGGATTTTTGTCGGTAGAAAAATCGCTCTTATCAGCTTTAGATATGAGTCAAAAATTATTAAGTAATCAACAAGTTGAAGCTGTTTTAATTGTGGGAATAGATAGAAATTACTTAATGGAAGTTAATACAGGTGTATATACTTTTAGTTATGATGAAAATGCCAAAGATATAATTAAAACAGCAGGTGTAGCCGCAGTGGTATTAGAATTACATGAAACAGCTAAACAACAAAATCGTTGCATCTATGCAGTTATTGATGGTTTGAGTGTGGTGAAACATTCTCCAAATCACCCAGAAGTTGTTACTCAAGTTTGTCAGGAAGGGTTTCAAATAGCAGATATTAAAGCCGCAGATATTGGTTATTTAGAAGTTGTTGCTAGTGGGATTCTTAACGCAGATACAGCGGAAATTCAAGGTTTAATATCAGCTTATCAGACAGAGAAAGAAAATCTCAGTTGTGCTATGGGTAGCGTTAAAGCAAATATTGGCAATACACAAGCAACTGCTGGTATATTTAGTCTCATCAAAACTGCGCTTTGTCTATATCATCGTTATATTCCCGGTGTTCCCCATTGGTCAAATCCTAAACAGCCGGAAATTTGGCGGGGAAGTCCTTTTTATGTAGCAGTAGAATCAAAACCTTGGTTTTTAGAACCTGGTGCAACTAAAAGAATAGCTGCGGTAAATATGATGGAAGAAGATAATCAAGATAATACTTATGGACATTTAATTTTGTCAGAAGAAATCAGCCAGAGAGAACGTAATAGTAAATATTTGGAACAAATGCCTTATTACTTATTTACTATTGCAGGAGATGATCCTGCTTCTTTATTAAGACAAATTACCGCACTTCAAGAAAATATTACAGGTATTTCTTGCCTAGATCAACTGGCTAGTAATTATTTTCAAAAATATCAGCGATATCAAAAATCAACTTACGCTTTAGCAATTCTATCACGACATCCAGAGGAATTAAAACGAGAAATTGAAAGGGCAATTCAGGGAGTAAATATTGCTTTCGATACTGGTAAAGATTGGCAAACTCCCCTTGGTAGTTATTTTACAGTTAATCCCCAAGGAAAAAAAGGTCATGTTGCCTTTGTTTATCCTGGTTCTTTTACTTCTTATATAGGAATAGGCAGAAATATTTTCCGTCTTTTTCCCGAACTACATAATGATGTTGTCATTAAAAGTGTTTATAATCGAGTCGCTAATATTGAAAAAATTCTCTATCCTCGTAGTATTGATAAACTATCAAAAAGACAACTAGAAACTATAGAACAAACATTAATAAATGATCCAGTTTCTATGCTGGAATCAGAAGTTGGTTTTGCCGGATTAATGACAGCAATTCTGAAAAACTATTTCCAGATTCAATCACCTTATGCTTTTGGATATAGCCTTGGTGAAACCAGTATGATGTTAGCCCAAGGTATCTGGACTAGCTTTAAAAGTACCAGTGATTATTTGAATTCATCACCTTTATTTAAAACCCGGCTATCAGGTCCTAAAAATGCAGTTCGTCAGCATTGGGGATTACCTTTAATTGATGAAAATAAAGGCGAAGAATTTTGGAGTAACTACATTTTAATCTGTTCATATTCCCAAGTAAAAGAAGTTTTAAAAAATGAAAAACTGGTTTATATACCTTTAATTAATACACCCGAAGAAGTAGTTATTGCTGGTGAAACTCAGGCTTGTCAAAGAGTGATTGAAACTTTAAAATGTGACGCTTTTCCTACATCAATTAATCATGTAATTCATTGCGAAGCAATGCAATCTGAATATGATGAATTAGTTAAAGTTAATACCTTACCAACTCAAACAGATTCAAACACAATTTTCTATTCTGCTGCTGAATATGCACCCATGAAAATTGATGGTCATTTAATCGGCAAAAATATCGCCAAAGCCCTCTGTCAACAACTTGATTTTCCGCGCTTAGTTAATCATGTCTATAATGATCAGATTAGAATCTTTATTGAAGTCGGTGTTGGTAGTAATTGTAGCCGTTGGATTAGCGAAATTCTTAAACATCAAGAACATTTAACTGTATCTCTAAATAAAAGAGGTGTAGATGATCACACCTCTATTATTAAAGCATTAGCTAAACTATTTAGTCATCGAGTTGAGTTGGATTTATCACCTTTATATTCCTTAGCTAATATCAAATTTGAACAAGACATTGCTTACAAAAATCAATCATCTTTGCTGGATACTTCCTTATTTAATTATGAACGCAGTATTAAATCTCTTCCTAATTATCAAGGTTTAAATGATAATAATCTGCGTTTGGCTAAAGCACACAGCTTTTTATTACAGTCTCGGCAAAGATCACTTCAAGAACTTAGCCTATTTCTCCAGCAGCAATTAGATTTATACAAAAAAATGGTCATACAAACAAGAAAAGAAAAGTAAATATCTAGCTTTTTGTGATGTGGAATAGGCATCTCGTACTTAAATACACAATAGTTTAGTTATCTGAGGTCAAATAAAGTGTTTAATTCCGAAAGTATGTTGAACAAATACCATCAAAAACTCAAATTTTCTCCGGCAATGAACAATAATTATCAAGGATGGCAAGGCGATTTAAATACTGTATCTTTCGATGCAGAGAACATTAAAAATAAACTGATGAATTTAGATTATCCTTGTTATATTCTGAATAAAGAAGGACAAATTGGGATTAGTAATGTCGGAAGTTTATCCTATAGTGCTAATGGTAAAACTAAGCAATTAGAAATGCTTTTAACTGTTCCTGCTATTAAGTTTCATCAATTAGGTGATCCAAGCTTTCTAGAGTTTTATGGCGTAAAATACGCATATATGACTGGTGCAATGGCTCAGGGTATTGCATCAGAAGAAATGGTAATTGCTTTGGGAAAAGCCAACATTTTAAGTTCCTTTGGTGCAGGAGGTTTATCTCCTAATCGTGTAGAAACAGCAATTGATAAAATTAAACAAGTTTTACATAACAAATCCTATGCTTTTAACTTACTTCATAGTCCCAGTGAACCTGCTATTGAACGTCGTTTAATTGATTTGTATTTACAGCATCAAATCAGAATAATTGAAGCCTCTGCATTCTTAGATTTGAGTGATAATATAGTTTACTATCGGTCTGTTGGTCTGAGTTTAAATTCAGCTAATGAAATTGAAATTAACAATAAAATTATCGCCAAAATTTCCCGTCGAGAAGTTGCTACTAAGTTCCTGCAACCTGCACCTACAAAAATTCTGAAACAATTAGTTGAACAAGGATTAATTAGCGAATTACAAGCTAATCTGGCGGCTAAAATTCCTATGGCTGATGATATTACTGTAGAAGCAGATTCAGGAGGACATACAGATAATCGTCCCTTGGTTTGTTTATTACCTTCTATTTTAGAATTAAGAGATGAAATTCAGCGTCAATATAATTATGAAAAACCCGTAAGAATTGGTGTAGCTGGTGGTATTTCTACACCCCAATCAGCACTAGCAGCTTTAATGATGGGTGCTGCTTATATTGTCACTGGTTCTATTAATCAATCCTGTATTGAAGCTGGTACTTCTGAATATACAAAAAAGTTATTAGCTGAAGCAGAAATGACGGATGTAATGATGGCTCCAGCGGCTGATATGTTTGAAATGGGAGTAAAATTACAAGTTCTTAAAAAAGGAACTCTCTTTCCCCTCCGCGCTCAAAAATTATGGGAATTATACAAAAACTATAATTCAATTGCAGAAATTCCCCCGGATGAAATAGAAAAATTAGAAAAACAAATTCTGCGAAAAACAATTTCCGAAATTTGGCAAGAAACAGCTACTTATTTATCTCAACGTCACCCGGAAAAATTAAGCAAAGCAGCTAATAATCCTAAAGTAAAAATGGCATTAATATTTCGCTGGTATTTAGGACTATCTTCTCGGTGGTCTAATACTGGAGAAAAAGGTCGAGAAATTGACTATCAAATTTGGTGTGGACCTGCAATGGGAAGTTTTAATAATTGGGTGCGTGGTTCTTACTTAGCAGATATTAATAATCGTCAAGTAGTTGATATAGCCGATCAAATTATGACGGGCGCTGCTTATTTATATCGCATTCAAAATTTGAAAATTCAAGGTTTACAAATGCCAGAAGAATTTAGTCAATATCATCCAGTATCTAACTTAAATAAATAAGCAAGTTTGTAGTTAGTGCTTTGGTGCTAATAGTGAGGGATAAATCCCTCACTACCAACTATTTTGATATTTCTGATTTAGCAAAGGGTGATAAATGTGGCTATACTTAGGAAATTGGGACAGCTAGAACAAACAATGGAAATCCTGAATCAACGAGCTAAAACATGGAACTTAGTTACTATTAGTCGTATTCAGGGAAATATTCAAGAAACAGTTCTTAGACAGTCTTTAGATATTATTCAATATCGTCATCCTGTCCTTAATTCTCATATTATTAACTCTGATAATTCCTACTATTTTCAGTCCGCAGGTATAAGAAAACTTCCTGTAAGAGTTGTTAATCTTGTAGAAATTCAGGAATGGGAAGCGGTCGTTAATGCAGAAATGAATCAAGTAATTGATAGTAGTAAATATCTACTAAGAGTTGTACTTGTAAAAGTATTAAATCAGCAGAATATCAATTATCTGATTACAACTACACATCATGCTATTACTGACGGTTTATCAAGCATCGAACTTCACTCAGAAATTTTAACCTATTGTCAAGAAATCACTGAAGATAAATCTATTCCAGTAGTTAATACTTTAGAAAATATCCCACCCATTGAAAAACTATTACCGTCATGGACAAATAGTTTTCAAAACAAACTATCTAGAATTGCTTTATTATTAAATATCGCACTTCAAAAATACTTGAATCCTCCAAAAACATTAAAAGTAGAAAATTATGTTCCCATTTCTCAGCGTCGTTGTGAAATTATTCATAGACAACTTAGCGAAGAATCAACCCAAAGGTTTATTCAAAAATGTAGACAAGAAAATACTACAGTACAAAGTGCTTTATGTGCGGCACTAATGTTAACAGTATGCAAACAAATTACTCAAAGCTATGAAGATCATATTAAAGTTAGTTGTTTATCATATATTGATTTGAGAAAAAGGTTAGAACCTAAAATTAATGCGGAAAATATGGCAGTTTTAGCAACATCTTTGATGGGATTTTATAGAATTAAGAATAATATATGTATTTGGGAATTAGCACGGAACATTAAAAAGGATTTAAATAAAAAAATAAATCAAGGGGAGATATTTAACATGATATTTCTCGCTAAACACCTGATAAATTTTGCTTTGCTCTTCCCCAATCAAGTATCGGCTACAATCTCAGTTTCTAATGTTGGTAAGGTCAATATTCCCCGTGTTTATGGTGAATTAGAACTAGAGGAAATCAGTTTTGTTGGTTCTCATGCTTTATATGCAGGAATGTTTATTGTTCATGCTGCTACTTTTCAGGAAAAAATGACCCTAAATTTTGTGTTTTCTCAACCTGCAATTAATCGTCAAACTATGGAAAAAATTGTAGATGATTGTATATCAGATATGATGAAAATCTCCTCTCATTCCTTAATAATAGGATCTGCATAAATGAATAATAAAATGAATAATAGTTTATCCACTTATCTAGTTAAAAACCAAGATAACACAGCTAAAATCCAGGCTTGGTTAGTTTGCGAAATTTCCTCTTTATTAGCAGTTAACCCAGAAGAAATAGATATTCGTGAACCTTTAGATAGTTACGGTTTGGACTCAGCACAAACCATAATTATCGCTAGTAAGGCCGAAAAGTTTTTGGGATGCAAATTATCTCTTATTCACCTTTGGTATTATCCCACTATTCAAGAACTTTCTATTAGACTATCTGAAGAATTAGAAAATTCACAGTCAGAAATTATCCAGCTATAATCTCTACATATTCTGTTTAATTACTGACAATCTAGTTTTTCCTCCTTGATTATTGGGACACTTCGCTAGATTAGGAAAATCCTATCAGCCAGGTGTCCTCTTTCCTAAATTGTTGTTTTTAAATACGAGAAATTTTGTTATGAATGCAGCAGAAATTTTAGCCAAACTTACTCAACAAGGTGTATTATTTTGGGCAGAAAATAGCAAACTTAATATTCGTTCTCCCCAAGGTGTAATTACTCCAGAAATGCAATTAGAAATAGCTAGATATAAAGCAGATATTTTAGCATTAATTCAGGAAATGAATGTTACAGATAACTATACTAATCAAAGTTTAATTCAAGGAATTAGTTTACAAACTATTGGTAAGTTAATTGGTGGTTTTTCTGGAGAATCACCCATTGGATACCAACCTCCAATTATTAATGCTAAATTCATGGCTGAAAATTTGAAGGTTACTTTTAGACCTTTGCCTGATTATTATGAAAATAAAGCTATTATTAGATTTCGTCAACAATTAATTTTCTATTTGCAAAAGCATGGTGTGAAAGTAATTCCCTGGAAAGAAGCGACAATGGAATTACAACATACTATGAAAATCCCTATTATTAACTGGCATCAATCTTTAAAAATGCAGGTAGTCAAAGCAGATATTGCTGCTATTGTAGACGTGGAAAGACCAAATTCATGGTTAAGGAAATTAGGAATAATTATCGCTGAAAGTTGGTATAAATTATCTTATAGATGGCTAAAGGAAAAACAACAAATGTCTGTTGTGCAAATTGCTAAATTGAGTAGTTGGGCTGAAGATCACGCAGCTAAATATGTGGAAGATCCTACAAATACACAAGTAGTAATCTTGACTGATATAGATGATAAATTTGTTAGCCCAACTACACCTTATACAGAAAAAATTCCCATGGGGATAAATACACTAGTGAAAACTTTTTCAGAAGTTGTTATTGGTATATCCCATGAAAAATTTTCTATTCTGAATATGAATCTCTCTGATTCTAACTTTAATCAGGATGAAGTTGAGGATTTTGCCTTAAAATCTCTGATTCCTAAGATATTTGTCCCTATTACTCCTCTATTAATTAACCGTTTTCAACTGGGAGAATATAATCCTCATTTATCAGATTATGCTCATAAATTGGTGAAAATGGGTGAAGAATTAGCATCTACAGGTTTATTTCCAGCGGGGTTTAAATTAGACAAAGTTATTAAAAGAAAATCCCATAGAGATATTGTCAATGTGATCGTTAATGGCAGAACAGGAGTATCTTATGGTTTTGTAGCTTATGCTGAACCTCCTCATTATGTAGGTAAACCAGAAATCACTATTGAGGAATGGGAAAACTTATTACCTGTACCCGGATTTAGTATTTATGAACTTCGTCAAAATCAAGAAGGTAGACGTTATCTAAAACTAAATATCAACGCAAAAAATAGATTTAAACAAATACCTGATATTTGGCTAGTTAGTTCTCGTTCTGGCGCAAATAAAACAGCTTTAAATATTGATTGTGATGTCCTTCGCATTGGGTTAAAAGATACATTACATCTGCAATTACCATTAGGAAATCAATCAAAAAAGGCAGATATTAAACCTTCCTATGATATCTATGTGATGTTAGCTATTAGTTTAGCAGCGGCTTTGTACACACCAGAATTAATTAAAAATGGTGCGCCCATAGTTCACTTTCATGGCTATCCTGATTTTGATTGGTTTCAAGACAATGAATACTGTGTGGGGATGAATAATCCTGCTGTACCTTGTGGAACTTATGAATCAGGAGTTTTAAACTTTTTAGGAATTGCTAATTTAGGCGATCAAATCATTCATAATGTCAAATTAATTAGCTTAGTAGAACCAGATCATGGGACAAATTTTATTGCTAATGATTGGGAGTATTTAGTAAATAGGTTAAAGGCTGGGTGTGTGATTGGAGAAATTGAATTAGGTGGTAAAAATTTCCCCTCTCTGAGAAATCGGTGACAGGGAAAAGTCAGGGGAATAGGGGAAAAATTTCTTTCTTCTTTCTTCTGGCATTTTTTTTATTCCTGACTCCTGCTATATGCCGGCTGGGTAAATGTCCATCTTTGCGCCATTGAGGGAGAATTGTGGCACGATGGAGGCAGCCATGGCAATACTGCATCAACTTAGGTTATGATCCAAGACAAAAAAGTATTGTTAGCTGTGGGAAATTGTAATAAAATAGTTATTTTCCCATTGTCAACGAAAATTTTGGCGGAAGGGACGTACTATCCTCTGAATGTTAGTTGATTGCAAAACACCCTATATACTCCCAACCTTGACTAGGAAATGAATCCAGAAAACTCAGAAACTTACCTAAATCATCCAACTTGGGGTTTGCTCTATAGGATCAGTATGGTTGATGAGAACCAGGATCTGTTTACCACACTCTACGCCCAACGCCTATTTTTTCTGGTAACAAGTGAACTTAAAGTCCTGAAATTTCAGCCCATTGGCCGCACTGAAGCTAGAATGATGCTGGAAAATCGTTTACGTATTTTGCGCCGCAGTGGTAACTCCCAAGAGTATGATCAACTTCAAGGTGTATTTCAGCGCACGTTCCAATGACTAATTCCATTAGCGATAGCTTCGCTCACCGTAGGCAACGCCTTGCTAATATTCGCTCCTCACTACCCCCTACGGTGAGGTTGATTGCTGTGACAAAAAGAGTGTCTACTGAATTAATGCGGGAAGCATACACCGCAGGAATTCGTGATTTTGCCGAAAGTCGCATCCAAGAAGCTGCCAGTAAACAAGCCGAGTTACAAGATTTAGCGGATATTACCTGGCACTTTATAGGACATCTACAAAGTAATAAGGCTAAAAAAGCCTTAGAACTATTTCAGTGGATTCACTCCGTAGATAACTTAGCACTAGCGCAACGTTTAAATACTCTAGCGCAAGAATTGGGAGTGACCCCAAAGGTATGCTTACAAGTCAAAATTCTCCCCGATGCGAATAAATCTGGTTGGATGATTCCAGAATTATTTGCTGACTTGGAAGCACTCAATCAATGTCAAAATTTACAAATTCAAGGTTTGATGACAATTCCGCCTCTAGGGTTGGAATCTGAAGAAATCTTGAAGGTGTTTAATAGTACCTACGAACTAGCGCGAACCATCCAATCACAAAATTGGTCAAATATTACAATGCAGCAGTTATCAATGGGGATGTCTGGAGATTACCAATTGGCAGTGCAAGCAGGGGCAACCATGGTAAGATTAGGTACAATATTGTTTGGACAACGTCCATAGATAACGCTGTAGCTGTGGTGGTCTAGAACGGATTGACAATCTTTCGAGAATCTATAATCTCCGCTATTGATATAGCGGTATGCAATTAAATTAGATACTAATTTTTATCGCAGAGGCTTGGACAATTAAGGGTTTTACTCTTAACTACTGAAGTCCGCCAGAATTGTCAAAGAATATTATAATCTCATAAATAATGCTGAATTGTAAAAGGGGTGTGACCACCTTTATTTTTAATTATCATTAGGCTATAATCTTAACTCATTGTTATAGATTCGTTAATGTACAAGCATTAACATCAATATCTGTTGATAATCTGTTGATAATTGATCATTTGTACTAAAGAATAAAGTAAGTAGTACAATTTCTAAGTCAAGTATCTACTATAGTTATGAATACTGGCTACAAGGGGCCGAAATGCAACTTATAGCCAGGAAAATTAGGGTAATTTTCATCCGGGAGTGTACAACATGGCCAATATATTTTCTAAACTCAGGGATTTTGTCGGTTTGAATGAGCAGGTAGAATACGAATACTACGAAGAAGAAGCCGATGCCGGCGATAATTATCAGAATGTCTATCAACAACCCAATCCTCAGCCAGCCCCACAGGAAACTAATCCTCCTCGACGTTGGCGGGAAAATCCACCTGCAACTACAGATGAAGTAGCACCAACAGTATCCAAACCTATGAGTAATGTTATTGGTATGCCCGGCGCAATTAATGGAATATCTGAAGTTCTAGTTTTAGAACCTCGGACATTTGAAGAAATGCCCCAGGCAATTCAGGCCTTACGCGAACGCAAATCAGTAGTATTAAACTTGACGATTATGGACCCGGATCAAGCTCAACGAGCAGTTGACTTTGTTGCCGGTGGTACTTATGCCTTAGACGGACATCAAGAGCGAATTGGCGAAAGCATCTTCTTATTTACCCCCAGTTGCGTACAAGTTAGCACCCAAAGCGGTTTAGTACATGAAGTACCGATTAACCAAGCCCGTCCTGCCCGTCCAGCAGCTACAGCAACTTCAGCTTGGGGAAATGAACCCACTCGCATGGCACAGTAGCGCTAAATTAGTCATTAGTCCATAGTTTTAAATCCCCAATTAATTGTATTCGCCCTAGCGTTTCCTAAACAAGGATAATTAACTATTAAGAATTGACTACTAACTAGTGACTAATGACAATGAATATAAAATTTGGCTTAATTGGTGGTGGGATAATGGCAGAAGCCCTATTATCCCGCCTTATTGCAATTGGTACTTATCAACCATCAGAAATTATAGTCAGCGAACCCCAAGGGGAACGCCGCAGCTATTTAGAACAGAAATATGGGATATCTGTAACTACAGATAATAGTCGGGTTTTAGGGGAAGCACAGGAAGCTGTTATGTTGGCAGTCAAACCCCAGATATTTACTACTGTAGCTCAGGAATTAGCAGATATTTCCCCGGCAGAAAATTCACCTGTAATCATTTCTATACTGGCGGGTGTAAATTTAAAACAATTGGAAGCAGCCTTTAGCCAATTCCCGATAATTCGGTCTATGCCTAATACTCCCGCCACAGTAGGCGCGGGAATAACGGCGATTTCTTTAGGTGCTTATACTTACGCTAGTCATAAACAAATAGCAGAAAAGATTTTTGCCGCTGTGGGGGAAGTGGTGGAAGTTCCCGAAACCTTGATGAATGCAGTTACAGGCTTGTCTGGGAGTGGACCTGCTTATGTGGCATTGATGATCGAGGCTTTAGCTGATGGTGGTGTTGCTGTGGGTTTAAATAGAGCAATGGCACAACAACTAGCTATACAAACAGTATTAGGAACAGCTAAACTGTTACAAGAAACCAAAATCCATCCCGCTGAACTCAAAGACAGAGTTACCAGCCCTGGGGGTACGACTATTGCTGGTGTTAGCGCGTTGGAAAAGGCCAGTTTCCGTTCCGCTGTTATGGAAGCTGTTAAAGCCTCGAAAGAACGCGCTCAGGAATTGGGGAATGGTTGATAGGTGAGGTGAATGTTTCTATTTTTATGGTAGCAAGTACATCATCAGAAATCAGTGAATCATTTCCTTTAAAGCTATATTAATTATTTCTTCACTAACTCCATGATGTTTTAAGTTTTCAATAAAAGTAGAAATTCCCTGATTACGACTTTCTAAATAATATAATATTGTGGCAATGGGGGAGGGAGGATCAATAGGATAATTTTGTTGTTCATAAACTTCTACTAAGGTGGTTAAAATATCTAATTTTTCATATTCTGGTGTATTAGGTTGAGCATCAAAAATTTGTTCAATTGCTTTTAATGCTTGTTGATAATCTGTTTATGTTCTAATGGGTTTTAAGTTCATAATATCAAACCTCCTTCCAGGGAATAAATTCCTTCTCTAATATAGAAAAGTCGGTTTTAACCGACTTATGAAAAAAAGTAAGTTTCTCACCCACAATCATCATAGCAAAATCATGTCCAACTAGATAAACGGGGAACTTTTATTAGTTCTTGACTGAGACTATCATGAAGATGACCATTAGTGGCTAAAATTCTCCCCGATTCAATTTTGATCGGAGTCCCATCATAAGCAGTGACCTTTCCTCCCGCTTCCTGAACCAGTATTATTCCAGCCACAACGTCCCAAGGAGCTATTCCTCTCTCCCAATAACCATCAAGTCGTCCACAGGCTACATAGGCTAAATCTAAGGCGGCTGCACCACCACGACGCACACCCTGGGTAAGATGGGTCAGATGACAAAATTCAGCATAATTATTATCAGCGGTTTCTCGACGATCATAAGCAAATCCACTGGATAACAGGCTTTTATTTAATTCTGCTGTTTGGGAAACATGAATAGGACGACGGTTACGGGTTGCACCTAAACCCGCCCCAGCCTGAAATAATTCATCACGAAAAGGGTCATAAATTACTCCTACTTTGGGTACACCCTGAATCAATAAGCCAATGGAAACAGCAAAACAAGGATATTGATGGGCGTAATTAGTTGTACCATCGAGGGGGTCAATAGCCCAGAGAAAATCATGGTCTTGATTTCCCAGTTTTCCCGACTCTTCTGCTAAAATTGAGTGTTGGGGAAAATGACGACGCAAGACTTCTAAAATTACCTGTTCTGAGGCTTTATCAGCAGCAGTAACTAAGTCACCCGGACGGCTTTTTTCGGTGATTGTGTTTTCTAATTTACCTAAATAATCTTGTAAAACTACACCTGCGGCCAGGGCTGCTTCTGTAGCAATATCTAGAAAAATTTGCATATTTGTTAGTTGTTAGTTGTCAGTGGATTTAACGATAAAGACGACGATACTCTCCAGGAGTGATTCGCATAGGTTGATCAGGGTTCCAGATACCTTTCCCCATGATTCTGGCCCATTGTTGGGCGTGTTCCAAACGTTGGTTATATTTATTATTAGGCGATCGCGCCACAAATAAAGCATATCCTTGTTTAATGATTTCTTCGTTTAACAATAGTTGATCTTTCCATACATAAGCTAAGGTACGGTTAAATTTATCCTTGTTTTCTAGGTCAAATTCCAGTTTTAGAGATTGATTTACACCACCAATCAAGGTTTCTAGTGTTTTTTTTGCATCCTCCCCCCAAGGAGTTTGACCCAGATCTGGAGCATCTAAACCAATTAATCGGATTTGGGAGGTTAAATTGGGTTGTGTTTCCATTCCCAACACTTCCAAAGTTTGTCCACTCACAACCCGCGCTAATTTGACATCAGAGGGAATTGTTGCGGATTTATTTTGGCTTTGACAACTCAGCAAAAATAACAAACTCAACAATATAATTATTTTTATTTTTGTCGCAGAAATGCGAAGACGGAATACAATAGAGATCGTCCTCGCCATGAAATTTGTTAACTTGAACACAGAAAAAGTATTAGTCCTCATCTAAGGGTAAACCCGCTTTAACTCTACCTTTACCAAAAAAGCGCCCAAATTGAAGTTCATAAACTTCATCTTCGTCTTGTGTTTCTACTTCTAAATCAGAACGGGCGTAACTTACACATAATAAAGCGTACCCTTGACGGCGTAAAGCAGGGGAAAGGCCAATGGCTTCTGGTTGATAAATTTCTCCTGATACAACTCTCACCGCACAGGTTGTACAAGCCCCATTACGACAAGAAAAGGGGAGTTCAGCCCCGTTATGTTCAGCAGTGTGCAAAATATAACGGTCTTCGGGAACTTCCAGGGTATGGGATATACCAGTTTGGCGATTATAAACTTTAATGGTGTGGGTTTGAACCATTTTGATTTTTAGCTTTTCCGCTGAGGGGGTGTCAAAGTCTATTATAAGAAAATAGGTGGAAAACCCGGCATTTTCAGGTCAGGGAGTCATGAAAAAAAATATTTTTTTAAAATGCTTGCTTTTTTGAAAATTCTGTTGTAGGATTGTAAAGCGAGACACCTGGAGAGGTGGCCGAGTGGTTGAAGGCGCAGACCTGGAAAGTCTGTTATGCAGTAATGTATACGAGGGTTCGAATCCCTCCCTCTCCGTTCCTAAGTGACAAAAAAGTTCGATTTGATGATGACTAGCTTAGGTAAGAATCACTTATTTATAACTGTAAAAATATGAATAAGTGGCTACCGTTAAATCTGAAATTACAAAAGCTCCGGGTTAAATTACTCAATGACCCCTACTATCGTTTACAATCCGGTGAAGAAGTGCAAATAGCGGCTGAATTGGGTTTGGGGATTGATGCTAATCAAGCGACGGTGGATGATTGGTTGCGTTTACCTGGGTTATCAATTCATCAATGCCGATCTTTGGTGGAACTTTCCCGCGCTGGTGTAGTATTTTATTGTCTTGAAGATGTGGCTGCGGCTTTGGGTGTACCAGTGCAGCGATTAGAACCACTAAAACCTCTGTTAAGATTTAACTATTATGACAATTATTCTTTAGATAAACCCCAACTAATTAATCCCAATACAGCGACGGTTGAGGGGTTGTGTAAAATTCCTTTTATTGATTTATCCCTCGCACAGACAGTTATAGAAAACAGACTGGCTGCTGGTCCTTACCTAAGTTTACTGGATTTCCAAAAACGGTTAGAATTATCAGGGGAAGCGATCGCTCAGTTAATGTATTATTTGCGATTTTAGTTAGTTGTCAATAAATGAACACAAGTTGGTACAATTCTGTTGTAGAACATCGTCAAAGGGTTTTACATAATTTAGCAGATACCCTAAATGCCGGGTTTGTGTACAGGAAGAGAGTGAGTATCCTGTGGTCTTTTTGGGATGGAGGAAATTCGGGCTTACGCAAAATATCTCTCAAACCCTCTTAAATTCCTGTTCTTTGCGTTCTTCGTGGTTCATTCTTCCGTAATTTATACGTAAATTTATATGTAAGTTCTGTTATTCTATATCATTCATAAATCTGATCAGCAAACCTATTTATCATTTTTTATGTATTATAAATATAACTTATATAAAATCTACAATACTTTTAATATTCAGAACTTAGGAAAATTCAACTTGAGATTTTCTTAACAATTAATTGAGAATAATTTTTATTTAGCAACGAGCTTGCAATACTTTCGGCGATTTGCTAGAATTATTGAGAATTTCATAATTGGGTTACTATTGTCAATTTTCTACCCTGCTCAAAAGATGATCTGTAAAAGTCTTTATTTATAGTCGTTTCAGAGATAAATTTTGAAAAAATATACAAAACTTTACAAATTAGGAGTGGTTTGAAAGAGTCAATTGGGAAAAAATTATTCAGCAAATCATGTACTTTGACTATTAGAACAAATATACCATTGACAAATAGGTTAACTTATGGTATGTAGGGTGTGTTAGCGATTAGTAACGCACCATATTATCAAATCATTTAAATTGTCTAATGTGCGGTTATGAATAATTGAATCTTGATCATATCCCATCAATCACAGGATAATTTGATGATGTAGAGACGTTTCATGAAACGTCTCTACAACGTGGTTCAGCTACATGATACCAGAAGCTACGCTAAGGTAGGGGTAAAGTTATCAGTTGTCAGAGTACCAGTTAAACCTGTCACCTCAATAATGGCATCAGTAGCGGCACTAAATCCTGCGGTAGCGTCATTAATAGCGACAAAAGTACGGGTATTAGCACCAGTACCAAAGGTAAATTGAGCAGCAGAGTTAGCTATAAAAGCAGTAGGAGTTAACTTAGCTGTAATGCTTGCTGTATTAAGTGCTATCACAGATCCGGCATTAAAGAATCCGTTGCGAGCAGTGGAAACAAGGAATAAATCATTAGCATTGAAGTCAGTAATCACATCAAAGTTACTGTTATTGATATTGTTACTGAAAACAGAATCAGCTAAAACACGGTAGTCAAAACGGTCTACTCCCAACCCTCCAGTCAGAGTATCTTTTCCCAGCCCCCCGGTTAAGGTGTTGTTAGCACCGTTACCAGTAATGACGTTATTAGCTGCGTTCCCTATACCGTTAATGGCTGCTGCTCCTGTTAGGGTCAGGTTTTCCACGTTAGCAGGCAAAACAGTGTAAGTAACACTAGATTGAATGGCATCTATACCACCGTTGGCACTTTCCGTAATAGTGTCAGTGGTGCTATCAACAATGTAAATATCATTGCCTAAACCACCAATTAAGGTATCTATACCTGCACCACCGTCAAGGGTGTTATTAGCACTGTTACCAGTGATGACGTTATTACCCGCGTTACCAGTACCGTTAATAGCTGCTCCTGTTAGGGTCAGGTTTTCCACGTTGGGAGCAGTAGCAAGAGTAAAAGTGACACTAGATTCAATAGTATCTGCACCCTCCTCCAGTTCCTCCGTAATGATATCAGTTGTACTATCAACAACGTAAGTATCATTACCATCTCCACCAATCAAAGTATCAATACCCGCACCACCATTAAGGGTGTTATTGATTTCATTACCTGTAATGATGTTATTACCAGCATTCCCTGTGCCATTGGCAGCCGTTCCTATCAGGTTCAGGTTTTCAATATTTGCAGAGAGAGTATAGTTAGTGGTGGTGTAAGCCGTATCCATGCCTTCGTTGGCATTTTCAATAATGCTGTCACTGCTATTATCAACGAAGTAAATATCACTGCCTAAACGACCAATCAAAGTATCAATACCCGCATCACCGTCAAGGACATTATCGGCAGCGTTACCTGTGATGGTGTTATTAGCAGTGTTACCAGTACCGTTAATTGCTGCTGTTCCTGTCAGGATCAGGTTTTCGATATTCTCAGAGAGATCATAATCAGCGGTGCTGTTAACCGTATCCGTGCCAGCGGCGGCATTTTCAGTAATGCTGTCACTGCTATTATCAACGAAGTAAATATCATCGCCTAAACCACCAATCAAATCATCAATACCTTCACCCCCATTCAGGGTGTCATTACCTGCTCCACCATCAAGGGTATTATCAGCACCGTTACCCGTGAGGACGTTATTAGCTGCGTTACCTGTACCGTCAATGGCTGCTGTTCCTATGAGAGTCAGATTTTCAACGTTGGTAGCAAGAGTCGAAGTAACACTAGTAGATTGAGTATCTGTACCACCGTTGGTAAGTTCTGTAATGGTGACAGTGGTGCTATTTACAATGTAGATATCATCACCTACTCCACCAATCAAATTATCATTACCTGCTCCACCATCAAGGGTGTCATTACCTGCTCCACCAGTTAAGGTATTATTAGCACCATTACCCGTGAGGACGTTACTAACTGTGTTACCAGTACCGTTAATGGCTGCTGCTCCTGTTAGGGTCAGGTTTTCCACGTTAGCAGGCAAAACAGTGTAAGTAACACTAGATTGAATGGCATCTATACCACCGTTGGCACTTTCCGTAATAGTGTCAGTGGTGCTATCAACAATGTAAATATCATTGCCTAAACCACCAATTAAGGTATCTGTACCAGCACCACCGTCAAGGGTATTATCAGCACCGTTACCCGTGATGACGTTATTACCCGCGTTACCAGTACCGTTAATAGCTGCTGTTCCTGTCAGGGTCAGGTTTTCCACGTTGGGAGCAATAGTGTAAGTAACACTAGATTGAATGGCATCTATAATACCACCGCTGGAATTTTCAGTAATGATATCATTTGCGTCATCTACGATGTAAGTATCATTACCCAAACTACCGATTAAGGTATCTGTACCAGCACCACCATCAAGGGTGTCATTACCTGCACCACCATTGAGGGTGTTATTACCACTATTACCCGTGATGACGTTATTAGCTACGTTACCCGTACCGTTAATGGCTGCTGTTCCTGTGAGAGTCAGATTTTCGATGTTCGGCCTGGCAGCAATAGAGTAGGTGACACTGGATTGAATTCCATCTGTACCTTCATTGGCACTTTCCACAATAATGTCAGTGCTACTATCAACAATGTAAATATCGTTGCCTGTACCACCAATTAAGGCATCAATACCCCCACCACCATCAAGGGTGTCGTTACCCGCTCCACCGTTGAGGGTATCATTACCAGTTATGGTTTCAATGATGCCTCTTCTTACAGAAGAGGCACTTAAATCATTCCATTGACCAGCATCACCCAAAACCATCTCCACATAATCTTCATTCCCGGAATTATTTGGTTCATCTGAATACCAATTAGTGTAAGTAGAGGTTTCACCACTCACCCACTTAAACTCGCCTTCTGTCACCTCATCTGTAAACCCAATCCACAGTTGTTCACTACCACCAAAAGTAGTGACTAACCAATCCTGCTCGCCTTGATCATTGATGGTGACAAGATTTCCCCCTAAACTCTGTGCCTGAGCTTGAGCTTGTTGCCATGTTCCAGCAGTGCTTAACAGATATGTATTACCATTGTAGTTGAATAAGGTAGATCCGCCGTAATCTGCGACATCCCCATATAGCATATCATTACCCGCACCACCGTTGAGGGTGTTATTACCACTATTACCCCTAATGGTATTATTACCAGCGTTACCCGTACCGTTAATCGCTGTTGTTCCTGTTAAGGTCAGGTTTTCGATGTTCGGCCTGGCAGCAATAGAGTAGGTGAAACTGGATTGAATTCCATCTATACCCTCATTGGCATTTTCCGTAATGATGTCAGTGGCGCTATCTATAATATAGATATCATCACCTAAACCACCAATTAAGGTATCTGTACCCGCACCACCATTGAGGGTGTCGTTACCCGCAGCACCATTGAGGGAGTCATTACCAGCATTACCAGAGAGTTGGTTATTTTGAGTATCACCAATAATGGTGTCATTTTGACTTGTTCCCAGAACATGATCAAAATTGGTGACTGTGAATGTTCCCACTCCTGGTAGACCATTGATAGTCAATTGTTGGGTTTGTAAATTGAAGTTGATAGAGGCTGCATTCTCCGTAGTAGACACATCAATGGTATTATTAACCGCACTGGCATCAGCAATAATTGTCTCTACTGAAATCAGTTGATCATTTCCCAGTCCACCACCTTTAGTGATGATTCCTGTGGGTGAAAAAGTTATACTTTGACCAAGTTGGCTATAGTCTGCTGTGTCATTACCTGCTCCACCATCTAGGGTGTCGTCACCCGCACTACCTTTGAGGGTGTCATTGCCACCAAAACCACTAACAGTGTTATCAAGTATATTACCATCAAGGGTGTTATTACTATCATTACCATCGATGATGCCTTCCTCGGCTTCAATTGAGAGAGACCAACCACCATCAACATTTCCCATATCACCACGAGTATCATCCACGATGTAGA
Organism: Anabaena sp. FACHB-1391; assembly: GCF_014696755.1. Taxonomy (NCBI): domain Bacteria; kingdom Bacillati; phylum Cyanobacteriota; class Cyanophyceae; order Nostocales; family Nostocaceae; genus Anabaena; species Anabaena sp. FACHB-1391. Next base: position 51,914 of record NZ_JACJQS010000034.1, read on the forward strand.
GCCGCCACTCACCGTTCGGGTCAGTATCGTTAAAGACAGAAAAGTCTGTATTGTAAGGTCCTTCGGGGGCAGGGAAGTCAAAAAAGTCGGGGTCATCAAAACCATCAAAACCATCAAAATCAAAATCAAAATCAAAATTAGTTGGCCGATAAGTACCACTGCTAATGGCATCAGAATCAGAAAGACTAGAAGTGGCAGTGGCATCAAAAGTCAAAGTAACGTCGGTTAAACCCGTATCACCCCCTACATCAGACATCAGGATGCTCTTCGCGCCCGTTGGACTTACTAAAAGCACATCAATGTCACCCGAAAAAGTATGGTTGAGGTTGGTCAGGGTGACTGTTAGCTTAGTCAAGCTACCACTGATTCCAGAAACATTGATAATTGAAGGATAAGGATCACTTGCCCCGCTGTCTGGAATAGAGATGAAGTTAGTGTTACTGAAAGTTGAAATTGCCATGGAGATAACCCTGTGTATTGTGAATGGTTATTTTCTCAATATTATCATACCTGAGAGATAGTTTTGTACTGAGTTTGTACTGAGTTTGTACTGAGTTTGTACTGAGTTTGTAATCGCCTGGATAGCAATAGGATTTAAATATCTATCTTTAGATAGATGATAAATCAGCCTTAAAGTACATAGTTGACATTTACTTACTTGATCTATTAGCTTGGAAAAAGACAATTAACGTTATAAGTAATTGCGTAAAATACCAACATCCCACCATATAGGTGAATAACTAAGTGAACAACTACTTAACAAAAATCAATGTCAAGATCACTGAGAGTTCGTCATGACTGCATTGCCAAAGTAAAATTAGCAGTTACAGACAACGGATACCCTAACCAAAGAGTTTTAGCTCGTGATACAGGATTATCCCTATCT
>NZ_JACJQS010000035.1:0-51079 GCF_014696755.1 Anabaena sp. FACHB-1391
TTTTATTGTCCAAGTTTTCACAATTAAGCCGTCAGGAGATAGAAGCAATGTTTTTAGTGAGTGATATTAAGCAAACAAGGGTCTATCAAGAAGCAAAGCAGGAGGGGAGACAGGAAGGTAGACAGGAAGGTAGACAGGAAGGTAGACAGGAAGGTAGACAGAATGGTGAGATGATTTTATTGATACGTCAGTTATCGAAAAGATTTGGAAAATTAAAAGATATTTACATCGAAAATATCAACAGTTTAAACATAGAACAACTGGAAAATCTGGGAGAAGCATTATTAGATTTTACAGATATTAATGACTTGGAAAGATGGTTAAATTCACAAAGAAACCAGTAATTCAGAAATATAAAAAGTGGGAATAATGCACACAGACACGATATTTTACCAAATCTTTCTCACTTTTCACACCCTATTATCTGAAATTCTGGGAGAACCTACAGAAAATGCTAAAGATTATCAATTTACCCTAAAATTCTACACCTAAAATTCTACAATTATGGGGCGTGTTATAACTTACAAGTCTCAACGCGAGAGAAGATTAACATATATACCAATATATAGATATACTTCTTATTATACATACGTGGGAAGCTTCCGAATTGCACTTTTTGTGCTTGGTTATCAAAAGTAATATCTTGGTAGTAGAACCATTGTCCTCCTCTTCTCCAACCTACTTTGTCTCCAAAAGCTTCCCAAATTTTCTTGTCGTAGCTTCTAGTTCCACCTAAGCTTTGATAAATCTTTCTCTGAACAGAAAACCCGAATTTTCCATTACTGTATTTTACCCACAACTGGTCAATAATGCGAAGGTCTTCACAGGAAAAATTATCAATACTACTAGTATTTAACCAACCTTCCTGTTCCCGCTTCGCAACTGCTAATATTACTCGCAAAGTTTCCTTGTCTGCTTCCTGCCATTTCCTTGCTGCAAGTAAGTCACGCAGTTTTCTGTAGTCCATTCCAGAGGATGATTTTAATTTTAGCTTTTGATTTATAGGTTGGGAAGTAAAATTTTGACCAGTTAAAATTTGTCTCACCTTAGACAAGAAAGAGGAAATACGTTCTGGTTGAGGTGTGGGGATATTTTGCTGCTGTCTTTGCTGTACCGGAACGGGAGGATAATAAATCGGTGGTGGTGTGGGAATATTTGCTACAGGTTCAACCAAACGTGGTGTGGGAATATTCGCAACAGGTTCAACCAACAAACCTAACAACTCCCGAAACTCCCGTACAGTTTGAGGACGGTTTATAAATTCTAACTCCATTCCTTTAATAATAGCAGCATTTACCTGATCGCTAATCTGTTGATTATATTTTTTCGGTGGTGGTAAAAGTACATCATATTCAGCGCGATAATTAGAGGGAATAGGAACTCTGGTAGTTAATAAGGTGTACAAAGTCGCGGCTAGAGCATAAACATCTGTATAATAACCAAAATGTCCCTGACGTTGATATTGTTCTATAGGTGCGTAACCTTCCGTTTTCACCTCTGTCATGCTTCTAATGTTACCAGGTTTAAATTCCCGCGCTAACCCAAAATCAATTAAAACTGCTTCATTGCTTTTAGGTCGCAACAAAATATTACTCGGTTTGATATCTCTGTGTAAAAGTCCTCGTTCATGAATACATTCTAAAGCTTGTCCCACTTGGTCAATATAGCGCAAAGCTTCCGTTTCTGACAAATAGCCATTTTCATTTAGATAAGCCCGTAAATTACACCCGTCAATATATTCCATGACAATAGCCCAAAGTCCATTTTCGACAAAATTGTCGTAGACTCTGACAACATGGGGATGATAGCATTTTGATAGATCTAATGCTTCTTTGCGAAACTTCTTTTGTCTTTTCGCAAAATCTGGTTTTTCTTGTTGTTCGCGGTTGAGGGTTTTGATCACAACCAACCTATTTTCTTCCGTATCTAGTGCTAAATAGGTTTCACCAAAGCCACCAGTGCCGATGACCTTTTTAATTATATACTGTCCATTCTGTAGTGGTGTGTGAGGTATCCAGGCTTGCATAATATTGAGAATCAGGATGTATATAATGAATTTGTATCATCCTCATCTCATCTTAACTTCTCTTTGTTTTTTAAGCACATCTGCGTGAGAAAAAACCTATTCCTCCTTGACAAACTCCAAATATCCCTGACTCAGTTCCTCCACAGATAAATCATAAAATAGTTTACCATGTTCTGGCGTTGCTAAATCTGGATTTGAACCCATACGACCATCTGGATAACGAGAACGAAAATCAATAGCACTATAAATTTTATGTCCACCAGCAACCTCTGGAGCAAGAAATGCTTTTTTAACTGCTTCTGGATAAACATATTGAGTAACAGCTACTTCACTAGGGGTAGCATGAGAACCTTCTTGATCACCATACAATTCTTTGGCGAGTTTGTAAACCGAACCAGCCATAAACCAATTAGCAATTTGACATTTAACTTTGGCAAAATTAGGAATTTGTAGGTCTTCTAAATGAGCATAAGTTTCCGAAAAAGCAGCTTTGAGAGTCGCAATATTTCCCCCATGTCCATTGATAAAATAAAACTTGGTAAAACCAGCTTTTACTAAACAGGTTAAATAATCTTTAACTACTAAGATTAAAGTGCTAGGACGTAAACTAATTGTTCCCGGAAAAGCTGTATGATGTAAAGCCATTCCCACATTAATTGTTGGTCCAACCATTGCTTGAGTTGCTTCCCCTACACCCTTTGATATAGATTCTGCACAAATTGCATCTGTACCAATTAGTCCTGTTGGTCCGTGTTGTTCTGTTGAACCAATGGGTAAAATAATCCCTGGAGATCGTTGTAAATAAGTTTCAACCTCCGGCCAAGTGCTTAAATGTAAGAGCATTTTTTATGAAAAATTAAGGATTTTACAACTAAATTATCATCGTCCCCAGAATCCCGACTTCTGAAATATATTCATACTATAATTATCTTTACTAATTAATTATAATATAAAACATAATCTAAAAAAGAAGTCGGGGATCTCATTTGTAAATTAACCAACAATTTCCCACCAGCCAAAACCAGGCCCAATAAATCTGATTGTGATCCAGACAACAACCATAGTACCAATACCTATCCATGCACCACGAGTAGTGATAGCTACAAATTGTGAAGCTTGAGTTTTAGTAATGGGAATCCAAGGTAATATTCTAGCAGTATTTTGTCCGTATTCCTCTCCTAGTGAATTTTTACGGCGTTTTGCTTCACCCATAATTTTATTATTGACTTTGTTGACAAGTTCAATTTAGATTTTAATAGAAATCAGTCATGAGTTGATGATTATCGCCATTAATTAAGTAGAATCATCTTCATTATTGCTGGAAAATAAACTAGGATCAAGGTAGTTTAAACGTGCTAGGGGACTCAGAGAAGAGAGAATTTGCGCTCCATAACTGCGGTTAACAACACGAGTATCTAATAAAGCCACAATACCTTGATTTTCGCGTACAGGTGCGATCGCTCTTTGTAATTCGTTCATGGCTTTTGGTAATAAGTATAAACGAAACCAGTCTTGATGCGATCGCTTGTAATGAGCTACTCTACCGGCTACCAAGGGATTTTCTAAAGATGGTAAAGGTAAAGTGGCAATAATTAACAATCTGGGTGCTGGTAAAACACTTTGATTTTCGCGCCAAAATTCCCAACCAGTAATCAAAATCCCATTTTCATCTAAACAAGTCTTTTCCACCTGCACCCGTGAACCAAATTCGGAGGCCAAAATTGCTCCTACCCTAGCCTTTAGTGGCACGTCCCCTACCAATATTACCGTCATTCCTGGGGCTGTGGCACTCAAACATACTAAAGTACGAACTTGATGAATTAAAGCTCCTTGAAATTCTGGTGTATTTGGTAAAGGTAACTTATAAGGAACATAAAGTTGAATTGCTTCTCCTTGACTATCAGCAGCAAATTTTAAACAGGTAACATCTTCTAAACCCAACCGTTGACGGAAAAGGGGTGCTTCCGTTTCTAGTTCTAAAGCGCTACCAATTAATACTACAGGTTGACGCTGCCAAATTGGTGCAATGATTTTACTTAATTCTATAGGAGCATAATGTAAAGAAAATAAGCCTTGACGACGGGCAATAGTCGCCCAAAACAGGGGAAAGTCAGAGGGAGAATTCAGGGAAGAATCTCGTAAATTGGGGATTTTTTGCCAAAAATTCCGCCAAGAGTCGGGAAGATGATTTGGCTCTAAAGACAAGTATAAACGTTGTAAAATTTCTATTTCTGACTGAGAAATTAGATAACAGTGATAGGGATTTTCCGGGCGCTGAAATAATTGATGTGTCAGTTGTATCTTAGCTTCCCGAATTAACTCAACTTGATATGGATAAGCAAGCATCAACTGATCCCAATCCTGGGGTTGAATAGTTTCAGTTAACTGAAAACGCACCCAATCTTCTAAATCGTCAACACCATCAATAATTGTGGGAATATGAGCAGGAAAGGGATTGTCATGAGCCAATTGTCCCTTCAACCAAGCAGCGGGGGAAATCAATAGTAAACCGTGAAAATCGGGACTTGGCCAAATATCCCCGGTTCTAATGGATTTATTCGCTGGTAGCCACTGCTGGAGTCGGGGAATTTCTACCTTTAACAACCGTTGCTGTACGGTTTCCGAGGCGACAATAATTACAGAACCATGCCACATTAAAGCAGAGGCGATAAAACTGGTGCGATATCGCCCTTGGTGTCCACAAACCGCCCCAACTTGAATTAAAGCGCTGCGTCCCAAACGCAAAGCGCGTGCTACCAACCTAGCCATGGTTAAATGATGAGGCCAAGAAGGGAAACCCGCCTGCGATCGCAGGAAGTTATGTAATGATAAATGAACTTCTGCTTCAATCACGCGCTTTATATTCCATAACAAGTGTTTTTTTTTGGAACTACCTCATGAACATGATCAAGTCAAGAGGGAATAGAAATTCCTAACCACGGACAACGGACAACGGACAACTCACAACCAACTTATTATCTAAATTATGCCAACTTATACAGGAATTTCCAGTGCAGCCTTCAGACATCCATTAGATATTCAAGCAGAACAAGCTTTACGCAGTTTACCGGGCTTTGACTTAATCGCTCGTAAATTTGTAGAATTTGTCTATGAACGCCCTCAACTTGTTTATTTAATGGGTAACTCCATACAAGTCGGACCCCGGCAATATTCTACTATTTACCAGATTTTCCGGGAATGTGTCCGGGATTTGGACATTAGCGGTGAACCGACATTATTTATTGCCCAAGATGCTCAAGTCAATAGTTACGCACTAGGACAAGACAACCCATACATAGTCGTTAACACTGGGTTACTAGAGTTACTCAATGAGTCGGAACTGCGGACGGTGTTGGCTCATGAACTAGGCCATATTAAATGCGGTCATACTATTTTAATCCAAATGGCGATGTGGGCGATGAATGCCGCTTCTGTCCTGGGTGAATTAACCTTGGGTTTAGGTAATTTTGTCAGTCAAGCCTTGATTTATGCCTTTTTTGAGTGGCGACGCAAAGCTGAGTTATCGGCTGATAGGGCGGCTTTATTGGTCATGGATGATTTAAATCCAGTCATGTCATCTATGATGAAACTTTCTGGAGGTAGTAACAAATATGCCCATGAATGTAGTTTACAGGAATTTATTCAGCAGTCAGAAAAATATCAAGCACTAGATGATGACGGGCTGAATCAAGTATATAAGTTTTTAATCTACAATGGCGCCCAGGGAATGATGTTAAGTCATCCTTTTCCTGTGGAGCGGTTGCACTATTTACGCAGTTGGGCAGTATCAGAAGAATACCAGGAAATCAGAAAAGGTAACTATGAATATTCTGCTGCTGGCTCAGTCAATGTTACACCAAAAACACGTGAGAATGAAGCGGAAAGATTACGCAAGCAAATTGAAGAACTACAACAAGAAATCAACAAAATGAAAAAATAAACCACAAGATCCAAACTCTCATATCCCGGACTTCTTAAAGAAGTCCGGGATGTGAATTAAATTAACTTTCAGTTTCACAATCAGGAACACCTTCTCTAAACACTCGACTAGCGAGAATATCTGCTGCTTCAATGGTAATTAAATCCTGTTTTTCTAACAGTTTACCACTACTTAATAAACGATTGGCTTGACGTAAACGCGCTCTATCTATGGCATTACGGACACTTCTAGCATTAGCAAAATGGGGCATGGTCTTCCGTTTAATTAAATATTCGCGGAAGGCTTTTTCCGCATCAGGACTAAAGCAATAATTTTGCGCTTTGACTATAGATTGGGCAATTATCATTAAATTATCCACACCATAATCATTAAATTCAATATGTAGTCCAATGCGAGAATTCATCCCCGGATTACTATGAAAAAACCTTTCCATGTGGTCCTTATAACCGGCAAGAATGACAACCAAATCATCACGTTGGTTTTCCATTACCTGCATGAGAATTTCTATGGCTTCTAAACCAAAATCTCCGGGATAATCTGGACGGTATAAAGTATAGGCTTCATCAACTAACAAAACGCCGCCCATGGCATTATTTAATACTTCTCTAGTTTTTGGTGCAGTTTGCCCCATACCTTGTCCAACTAAATCATCTCGCGTCACTAACATGACATTTTCCTTACGGATATATTCCAGACGGTAGAGAATTTCCGCCATACGCATTGCTACAGTCGTCTTACCCATACCCGGATTACCTAGAAATGTCATGTGTAGACTGGGCGCACCTGCATTTAATCCTAAGCTTTTACGAATCCGGTCAACCAACAACAAGTCCGCCATTTCTCTAATCTTATTTTTGACGGACTTTAACCCGACTAACTCCTGGTCTAACTTATCGAGAATTTCCTGAATATGAGACTCTTGAAAAGCTGCTTCTAAATCTATTCCCTCATTTTGACCTGTTTGTTTTTCTAATAACTGTTCTGTCATGACTATCACCTTTGCTAATGAATTTTATGATAGCCTGGGGTCGGGAAATATAAAAGAACATAATATTTATATGTCTGATATGTTTTTCTTTATTATCAATTTCTGAATTTAGTCATAGAGAAAACATTATCCATTTTACCTCACCCCCAATATAGAAATAGCTTAATTTTCTTGTCTGTCTCTTGAAATTAGGATTTATGCTGTTCTCTACTAGTAAATATGTTCTGTCAAAAATCAATACTTTTGCATCTCTAGCACGTAGTCACCAAAAATAGAAAAATTATCTAATGCTATTCCTGTAGCTAGAATTGGATTTAAGCTGTTATTAACATTAAAATCAACATGATTAGTAAATTGACACAACGGTTATTGACTTTGGCGCTTGTCTTTGTTTTGGCGTTTTTCTTATGGGAAATTCCTTTCGCTTCTGCAAATCACTATTTTACTAACTCTGGGGAAATTAAGGATAATATCGAATTATCTAAAAATGATTTTACTCCCCAAGAAAACCAAGCATTACAAGCTATTCGTCAGCGACGAAATAAAGAAATTGCCAGAATTTTAAATTCATCTCAACGTCAGTTACTTATCCATAAATTACACAATGGTAATAATATTGATCAAGCTTTAAACTCATTAAATCTAAGTTCTGAACAACGAGAATTAGTAAATTCTATAAATGTATTCACTAATTTGAAATTGAAAGGAATTTTTTCCCGTCATGCTTTACTTGACAGTCACAAATAAAGTCAGATCTGGAAAATTGTAAATTATGCCAGTTGTGAGAAATTTCATATTTCTGCGACTGGTAATTAAATAGATATACAGCGGTTTCCAATCTGATGAAGTACAAAGTTGAATCATGAAACTCTTGTGGTGCGGGCATCTTGACCGCTAGATATGTACCTCATAACAGCGGGAAGTGCTGTAAATCTCTTAGATATCTAATAACAGTTGTATATTATCAATATTTATGCAAAATGGCGTATTGATAAAACTTAGGAGGATTATAATAGCCCTAGCTAGTATTAATAATAGAGATTATCAAAGTGCTAAATTCAATTTCACCATTTTTCACAAGTTTATTTGCTGGGAAAGATTATTTTTTTTGTACGCTCATTACCATATTAGGTGCTGCAATTAGAATCTATAATTATGATCAAATTCCTGTACATAATTGGACTGCTGACGAGTATGCTTTTGCTTGGAGTGGAATGAGTTTGATTAAAGATCATGTACCCACAAGTTGGTCTTGGTTAAAAGCTTATAGATATATTCCCACAGTTGACTGGAAAAATGCAACTTATCAATTAGTAACTCCCTGGTTAGATCATCCTCCGTTATTTAGTTTAATTGTTGGTAGCGCAGCAATTTTAGCAGGAGCAAATACTTTTTATGATTGCACTTTAACATCCATAAGAATACCATCTTTAATATTTGGTATTTTCGCTATTCCTCTATTTTATAGATTAAGTTTAAAACTATGTAACACTCAGATTGCGATCATCTCCACTTTAATTTTTGCAACAAATCCTAATACTGTTTTTCTTTCCAGATTAGCAGTTAGTGAAAATCTAATTCTTTTTTTAAGTTTAGTCACTTTACTTTGTTTTTTAAAATATTGCGACTCTAGTAACTCTACTTATCTTTATATTTCAGCTTTTTTAGCTGGGATAGCATCTTTAGCCAAAATTACGGGCTTTTTTCTTGTACCTGTGCTTTGTTTACTGCTAATTTATCGTCATAAATTGCGAGAAAGTTTAGTAGTTTTTGTGATTGGTTTATTATTATTATCTATCTATTTTATTTATGGTAGTATTTATGATTTTGAACTCTTTATAAAAATTCTACAATCCCATACAGAGCGTTTTGATAATTTTCTATTATTTAAAGAAATCATCTTAAAACCTGTATTTTTTGAAGATGGTTGGTTAACTTTTAGTTGGCTAGTTTTGATTGCGGTTTTTAGATCATATCAGGCTAATATCAAATATCAAATTATTTATATTCCCATTATTGTCTATTCATTTATTCTCTTATTTACTGGATCACAAAGCCATTTTTATGCTTGGTATCTAATTCCATATTTTCCTTTTCTATTTTTAGCGTTAGGAATATTTTGGGAGGATTTTATCAGCCACCCAGATTTTCTTAATGCTTGTTTAATCAGTATTTTTATAGTCGGGTGGAGTTTCAATTACAGTCTACAATATGGATTAGGTAAGTTTTGGCTAGAATTATCAATGACAAAGTATTTATTTATAGGATGTATTTGTTTATTAATTACACCTTTTTTAATTCATTCTTTAATTCAATCTCAACGAACAAAGTTTTTTGCTAGTGTGGTTGCGCTGTTGACCATGATTATTTTATTTTTGGGAAATATGAATATCATTTACTCTTATGCGGATAAAATCTCATGATCTCAAGCCTTAGTTAAATAATTAATCCTTAATTAGAGAGTTTAATCTAGAGTTAATTCTCCTCGCATAACTGTTACAGCTTGTCCAGAAATAAAAACGCGGTTTTTTCCTGGATAATACACTTTTACCACTCCACCCCGACGAGAAGCTTGATAGGCTAAAAACCGATCTTTTCCCAATTTATCCCGCCAAAATGGTGCTAAACAACAATGTGCTGCACCTGTTACCGGGTCTTCATTAATCCCTAAACCGGGAGCAAAAAAGCGGGAGACAAAATCATATTCTGAGTCGGAATTAGCGATGCTAGTGACGATAATATCAGCTTTAGGTAAAGTTTTCATCTGTTGGAAGTTCGGCTGCATTTCTCTAACTAATTGTTCAGATTCCACTTCAACTAAATAACCGAGAGAATTTTCAAAAACAGATTTATAAGTCACTCCTAAAACTTGACTTAATTCTGGAGGTGCTGGTACAGTTTGAGAGAGATTTACCGGAAAATCCAACTGAATCCAATCATTTTCGAGTTTAGCTATTAATATACCACTTTTTGTATAGAAATGAGCCTCTTGATTTAATAATAAATGTCCTTGAGACCATAATACATGAGCGCTGGCTAAAGTGGCGTGTCCACAGAGAGGAACTTCTACTGTTGGTGTAAACCAGCGCAAATTAAAACCGTCATTTTGTTTGACCACAAAAGCGGTTTCTGATAAATTCATTTCTTCAGCGATATTTTGCATCCATAACTCAGATTTGGGACTATCTAAAACACAGACAGCCGCAGGATTTCCCGTGAATGGACTATTAGTAAAAGCGTCAACTTGAGTAATAATTTGGTTCATTTTCAGTCAGGAGGTAGAAATTTCTAAATCTATCTAAATCTAGATTGTATATAGTATCTGTGTACATTATTGATGATTTAATTCTGAGTTTGTGGCCTCTGCTAAATGCTTAATTAATGTAGACTGAGGTAGTGGTCCTTGCAAGTGATTCCAAGGTAAAATTTGCTCAGTTGACCAATTACTATAAACGTAAAAATCTAAGTCGGGAATTTGTCCTTTTAGTTGTTTAAAAGCGCGTTTGTAGCTGCCCAAAGAGTCCCCAAAATCACGGGTTAATTCTAATAATTGGCAAAGTCGGCGATCGCCTCTGGACAACAAAGCTTGTATAATTGACCAATTATAGCTTTCTGGTCGAAATTCTATACCTTGGGGCTTGAGTTTCTTTTGTAATAATTGCAACCGCTTTTCCGATAGTTTATTAACTCCCAACCATTGAAATGGCGTATGAGACTTGGGAACAAATGTACTACATCCTAGTGTTAAACGCAATCCAGGCGCAGCTTTTTTAACATCTTCCATCATTTTTACAGTTGCGTCTACATCCTCTGCTGCTTCCCCTGGAATTCCCACCATTCCATAGAGTTTCAAACTAGATAAACCACCAGCTTTTGCATTAATAGCCGCTTGCATAATTTCCTGATTATACAGTTTTTTATTAACAATTTTACGGACTTTTTCAGAACCACTTTCCACAGCAATTGTCAATGACCTTGTATCTCGCTTCACCAAAGTTTCAGCTAATTTAACTGTAACTGTATTGGTTCTCACAGAAGCGACACTTAATCTAACATCATCATATTTAGGCTGACTAATATAATCTAATAATTCAGTAAATTCTGGATGTTGGGTGACAGAAGCCCCCAATAAACCCAAGCGGTTAGTAACTTTTAAACCCCGTTCAATTCCCGGAATTAAAGAAGTTTCTAAACTCGCAGTTCTAAAAGGTAAAGTTAAATAACTAGCCAAACAAAAGCGGCACATTTCTGGACAACTTCGCACCACTTCCACCATATAAATATTTTCCCAAGCGGCTTTTTCCGTCACCACAGTAGAAGCAGAAAGAGTATTTCCTCGATAAGTTTGCTTTTGAATAATTGGCGGAATTTCCGAATCAATAGGATTAATTGATTTTATTGCCCCATCTGGTGTAATATATTCTACTACATATAAACTAGGAATATAAATTCCTGGGACTTGAGATAAAGTTTTTAATTGAGTTTTTCTATCAGCATTTCTGACTTTTTTAAAAGTATCTATAAAATCACCAAGCAGATTTTCACCATCTCCCAATAAAATGATATCAAAAAAATCAGCATAGGGTTCTGGGTTAGCCGTCAAAACTGGTCCACCACCAAAAATTAGCGGATGATTTTGATCACGAGAATTAGCCCGAATAGGGATTTCCAAAGATTCCAGAAGATGAAAAATATTCACATAATCTAATTCCCAGGACATAGAAAAACCTAATAATTCTGGATATCTAGGAAGTGGTTCATGGATATCAGTAAATAAACGACTTACCTGTAAATCATCACGGGTAGCCAAAGTCGCCCACACCACCTGATAACCCAGACTAGTTATCCCCACAGTGTACTCATTAGGAAAAGCGAAAATCACGGGAATAGAGTCATTATTGGGAGTTGCGGGGGTAAAAAGAAGACGTTCTGAGTCAAATAAAGATGATGTCACAGTGTTTTAGTAGTAAAGTTATTTAAAAGTTATCTATATTTAATTTTAAGCCATAGAATAATCAAATTAAAAAATAATGTCACCCCGTTAGCCATAATAATTGGTAAAGCCCCGATAATGATGCCATAAATTAACCACAAACACAACCCACTCATAAAAATAATTAACATCACAAAAGAAACATCTTTCGCTGATTTTGTCAGCCAAATTTGGAACATTTGCGGTAAAAAAGCGATCGTAGTTAATACACCTGCGACCAATCCTAAAATAGTGATAAAATCCATCTTTAAAAATTCTCCTTTCTCTCTTCCTCTGGGGTCTGTGTGCCTCTGCGTGAGACAAGTTCATGATTTCATACACCAAGGAATCCTATGATCAATCAACCTGAGAACAATTATCCCACAAAGTAGTAATTTCTCGTAAACTTTGATGATTGCCATTACCTAAAATTAAATGATCTAAAATAGGAATAGCTAGGAGTTCCGCACCAGCCAATAATTGACGAGTCAATTCTATATCTGCTTCACTGGGTTCTAAACTTCCAGAAGGATGATTATGGGCTACTATTACCCGTGTAGCACCTTGACGAATCACTTCTCGAAAAATATCACGGGGACAGGCTAAAGTTTCCGTCGCAGTCCCAATAGTAATTACCTTTGTTCCTAATAACTTATTTTTGACATCTAATAACAGCACTGCAAATCGTTCTTGATTTTGCCACATCAGGTCTTGACTAAGCGCGGCAGCGGCAGACATAGGACTATCAATAACTGTCCCGTCGGAGGGACGGGATAAAAAAGCACGTTTACCCAATTCAATTGCAGCCAAGATAGTCGTCGCTTTAGCAGGTCCCACACCTGGTATTTCCATCAACTCAGCGGGGGTGACATCTCGTAAAGCGGCTAAGGGATCACACTGTCCTTTACCCAAGTGCTGTAATATATATTGCCCTAAACCGACCGCTGATAGTTTACCAGGTCCTTGACCAGTACCCAGTAGAATAGCGATTAATTCCGCTGTGGCTAAAATTTTCGGTCCATGAGTCATTAATCTTTCACGGGGGCGTTCATTTTCAGGCAAGTCGGCTATTCTGAGACAATAAGTCATACCAATTTGAGATTTGATATCTTCCTGGTTTGATACTCCAACCCAGCAACACCAGTTTTCGGAACTAAGTTCAGGGAAAATTTATCCATCTTCATCTGCGTTTATCTGCGTTTATCTGCGTTTAATAAAACTATGAAAATGCACCTTTTAAACTCACCTCAAATTATGCGAAATTCCTTATTGATAAATCTGCGTAGCTTTGAGCATATGGTAAGTAATAATTAATTGAGTCAGAGCAAGGGGGTAACTTTGCAGAGTTTCTCCAGTTGTACCGGCAATTTTACCCAATTCTGGATTAACTTCCCGATCGCAAACATTCTTTAAATAGGGCATATCTGCACACATAATCTGTTCGATTTTATTCACCTGCTCCAAAGTTGCATGACCATCAACTTCTAAAACATCCACTGGTTTTCCCATATCTCTATCCAGTCCCAAACGGATAGCTGACTGGGAATCACCACGGCCAGCGTGAATAATTTCCGTAAAATCCGGGTGAGGAATAGAAGGACGTAGCATCAACCGCACATTTAGATGTCCATTAGTTTCATCTATTTCATTATTAGGTGGATAGAAACTAACAACAATATCTGACCATTGACGCTGAGGACGAATATACGCTTCTGAGTCTGGTTCGCGTTTATCTAATTCCGCTAATACCTGTTCTGGAGTATATCCCCGCTTTTGAGTATCCCGTTTTACCTTCCAATTAGCGCGGATTGGTTCAGGAGGTGCGAGGTAAACTTTAACATCATAAGCATCACGAGCGATCCGAGTAGAATAACCTAGTAAGCCTTCAATAATGACAAATTTACTGGGTTTGATATATTGCGGTGGTTCAAAAGTCCCTGTTTTGTGGCTATAAACTGGTTTCAGAATGGGTTGTCCTGTTCGTAGCAGCGATAAATGTTGCTGCATAATATCCAAATAGTTACAATCAGGATGTAATGCTGTAATACCAATCTCTGCCCGTTGTATGCGATCGTAACGGTGATAATCATCCGTACAGATCATAGTCACATTTTCAGGACCGAGTACCTGCGCGATACCTCTAGTCAGGGTTGTTTTTCCAGCAGCGCTATCACCGACAATACCAAGAATAATGGGACGACTCATAAATACCCCCCTCTGATGCAAGCGAGTTTACAGAATAATCTTTAATTTTAAAGGGCAAATTAACACTTTTTTCAGAAATTTCGATCACCGTAACATCTCTACATATATTCCCTGTGGTGTTGCTGATTAATGTAATGATTTTTTTCACCCACAGACGCAGAGAGTGAATTTAATTTTGTCCGACTACTTAAGTGCGTCAGATGCAGGGAATTTGTTTTTTTACTAAGTTATCGAGGGTGACGCACCCTACGCACTGATTCTCACAATTTAATCTATTAAGACTTGACAAATTTCAAAGGCTAGGCTATATTTATGTTATGAGTGGAAAAGTGTGCGCCCATATATATAGACTTTTCAACCACCAATATAATTATTTTCCTCTTTATCCTGTAAATCCTCAAATCCTGGACAATTTAATCTATATAAGACTTGACAAATTTCAAAGGCTAGGCTATATTTATGTTATGGGTGGAAAAGTGTGCGCCCATATATATAGACTTTTCAACCACCAATATAATTATATTCCTCTTTATCCTGTAAATCCTCAAATCCTGGACATCCTGATTCAGACAACTTAAATTTTATTATGGCTTATTTTACCCCAGGGCAACTACTCAAAAAAGGACAATACGAAATTATTGATACTCTAGGACAGGGAGGATTTGGTATTACCTATTTAGCGCAAGATCATAAACGCAAAAAAGAAGTCGCTATCAAATGCCTCAACGTCTCCTTTTTGAAACAACGCTATCGAGATAAATATGGGAATACAGAAGGTTTTGGAGAATTTTTAGCAGCAGAACAGGACAAGTTTAACACCGAAGCGATGGTCTTAGCTACCTTTGATCATCCTCACATTGTCAAAGTGTATCCTGAACTGTTTCAAGAAAATGGTTTATCTTGTATGGTGATGGAATATGTCAAAGGCAAAAATTTAGAACAATATTTATACGCGAATGGTGTTTTTAGTGAAAGTGCAGGTTTAGGAATTATTAAAGGCATTGGAGAAGCTTTAAGTTATATTCATAGTCGTAATTATCTGCATCGAGATATTAAACCTGCGAATATTTTACTGCGAGAATCTGACAATCAAGCCATATTAATTGATTTTGGTTTAGCTAGAGAAGTCAATTTTGCGGAATTGATGAGTTTAACAAATGCCAAAACTCCGGTTTTTGCACCACCAGAACAATTTGAAAACAGAAGTAATTTCACTCCAGCTTTAGATATCTATGCTTTAGCTGCCACATTATATGTAATTATCGCCGTTCATGAACCTCCTTTTATTCCTCTGCCTAGTCCTTATCTCAATGCTAAGATCATGCTAGATATGAAAATGGCGATTAAACCACCGCAAAAATACAATTCTCAAATTAGTCAAAAGGTAAATGATGCTATTCTCAAGGGAATGGAGTTAGATTATCAAAACCGTCCTCAGTCTATTACAGAATGGTTTAAATATTTAGGTATTCAATCACAAAATAATCATCTCAAAACTTTCACTTTTGAAGTTGTCACAACTAACAATAAAGGAAGCATTATCAACAAACGCAACCACTCAGCAAATTACTTTGTGGAAGATTTAGGAAATGGGGTGAAGTTGGAAATGGTGGAAATACCCCCAGGGACATTTTACATGGGTTCACCGGAAAATGAAAAGGGAAGATCCGATAATGAAAGTCCCCAACATCAAGTTAATGTTCCCAGCTTCTTTATCGGTAAATATCCTTTGACTCAAGCACAATATCAAGCTATCATGGGAAACAACCCTGCTTGCTTCACAGGTAATAATCGCCCTGTTGAATGTGTGACTTGGGATGATGCAGTGGCATTTTGTCAAAAGTTAAGCCAAAAAACAGGTAAAAACTATAAGTTGCCCAGTGAGGCACAATGGGAGTATGCTTGTAGAGCGGGAACAACCACACCTTTTTATTTTGGTGAAAGCATTACCTCAGATTTGGTAAACTATGATGGTGAGTATGCCTACGCTGCTGCACCAAAAGGAAAATATCGAGGACAAACCACAGATGTAGGAACTTTTCCCCCTAATGCTTTTGGTTTGTATGATATGCACGGGAATGTGTGGGAATGGTGCGAAGATGATTGGCAGGAAAATTATATAAACGCGCCTGTAAATGGTAGTGCTTTGATTAGTCGAAGCGATTATAAACTGCTGCGCGGTGGTTCGTGGTACTACGATCCTGACTATTGCCGTTCTGCTTTTCGCGGCAACAGCATCCTCGGCGACCTCAGCAGCGCTGTTGGTTTTCGGGTTGTATGTAGTGGTGCGGCGAGGACTTAGTAGCCCTTTATACTCTTGCTCTTTTGCCCTCTGCTCTTTTTTCTTTTCCCTTACCCCGCCGTTAGGCGGAATTTTTTTTAGATAAATACTGGATGTGGAAACCTTATATATATGGGCGCATACTTTTCCACCCATAACCTAAGCATAGTCGAAACTGAGAACTTTGTCAAGGGGTAAAATTGTCTGAATCAGGATATCCAGGATTTAAGGATTTGCAGGATGTTGTTGGATGATTTTTGGTGGGAAGTTGGGATTTTTCAGGATGTTGTTGGATGATTGTTTGTGGGGATTTTGGGGATGATTAAGCGACAAAAGGATTAATTGTATTCAGAAATTCTGCTTCTGCTTGTTGAGCATAATATAGATCCCAGCGAACTTGTAAATTCATCCAGAAATCAACAGATATGCCAAAAAACCTGGATAACCGCAGTGCTAAACTGGGTGTGATATGCTGTTTACCTGCGATTAAATCTACAATTTGCTGTTCTGTAACACCTATAGACTCAGCTATTTTTTGGGGTGTTAAACCTTTATGGATCATAAACTCTTCTAATAACATTTCTCCAGGATGGGTAGGAGGACGATGGGTTGGGATTTTCATAAATGTGATTAATACCTCAATGATAATCTACAATTTCCACGGCATCTGCCCCTAATTCTCGCCAAAAAAAGCAAATTCGATATTGATCATTAATGCGAATACTATACTGACCTTCTCTATCACCTTTTAATGCTTCTAGACAATTACCTGGGGGAATTTTTAAATCTTCTAGGCTTGTAACTGAGTCTAATTGATCTAGTTTACGAACTGTACGCTTCCAAAGGGATGAGGGACAGGTTTTTCGAGCAGCTTTAGAATCTTTACCATCGAAAATGTCTTGTGTACCCAAGTTCTTGAAAGCATGAATCATTTATAAACGTTGGTTTTACTGCTTTGAATAATTTGATAAATAAAAACCCTATATATATGGGCGCACACTTTTCCACTCATAACATAAGCATAGTCGAAACTGAGAACTTTGTCAATAAATAATTTTTTAAAGCCTGTTTAAAAAATTCCGCTTTAAAAGAGAATTTAGGGGTTGACATTTGATTTTAAATTTGTTATGATGATTTCGATAAGGAAGAACTATCATAAAATAATTAATAAATATAAATCATGTCAAAACAAACCCTGGGACTAGAACAAAACCTATATAATTATTTACTTTCAGTTTCCCTGCGAGAAGCGGAAATTTTAACCCAACTGCGTCGGGAAACCGCTCAAATGCCAATGTCCCAAATGCAAATATCACCGGAACAGGGACAATTTATGGCTTTGTTAATTAAACTCTTAGGAGCAAAAAAGACACTAGATATAGGTGTATTTACTGGCTATAGTTCCCTAGTCGTGGCTTTGTCCTTACCCGCAGATGGAAAAATCGTCGCTTGTGATGTCAGTGAAGAGTATACAAGTATAGCCCGTCGTTATTGGCAAGCAGCGGGAGTAGCTGATAAAATTGATTTGCATATTGCACCAGCTTTAGAAACATTAGATCATTTATTGACAGTAGGAGAAGCAGGGACATTTGATTTTGCGTTTATTGATGCTGATAAGGGTAACTATGAGAATTATTACGAGCATTGTCTTAAATTAATTCGTAGTGGTGGACTAATTGCCATTGATAATGTACTGTGGTCAGGTAAAGTAGCAGATCCAGAAATACAGGATAATCAAACTCATAAAATTCGGGTTTTTAATCGCAAATTACACCAAGATTCCCGAATTACCATAAGTTTAGTTCCCATAGCAGACGGATTAACCTTAGCGATAAAAAATTAGGAAAATCAAGCCCATGGAAGAACTACTTACCCTCAAAGAACTTCTACACCAAGGTAATATCACAGAAGCCTTGTTAATTGTCGAAGAATTAGAAGAAATGAGCAAATCTGATAAACTGAATAAAATATTTAGCTATGGCATCATTTTACTTTTACACCTAATTAAACAAACTGCTGAAAATCGCACCACTAGGTCTTGGAATCTTTCTATTCGCAACTCTGTCAAGCAAATTCAACGCAGTAATTCTCGTGAAAAAGCAAAAGAAACTTATATGAGTGAAACAGAATTAGCAGCAACTCTAGAAGATGCTTATGATTTAGCATTAGAAAAAGCAGCCATTGAAGCTTTTGAAGGTCAATATGAAGCAGAAGAATTAAACCAATTAGTCGAACGACAAGAGATCATAAACAAGGCCATGAATTTAATTTGGGAACGATAATTGACAGGATAAATAAAATCACCAACTTCTTTTTTATAGCTAAACTAGAAATATAACTTGAAAATATCAAATACAATTACAATGTCTAATCATCCTTCAGTTATAAGTGTCTCCTCTGAAATTATGAGTGGTACTCCTGTTTTTACAGGAACAAGAGTTCCTATACAAACACTCTTAGATTATTTAACAGCAGGAGATTCAATAGATGATTTTTTAGATGGTTTTCCCACTGTCACTAGAGAACAAGTCATTACATTTTTAGAAGAAGCAGGAAAACAAATGATTAACAAGGTAGCTTAGGATGAAACTGCTTCTAGATGAGTGTATTGACCGCAGGTTAACTAAGGAATTTGTAGGTTATAAAATCAAAACAGTTCCCCAAATGGGATGGGCAGGAACTAAAAATGGTAAACTACTGGCTTTAGTAGAACAAGAATTTGATGTTTTTATTACGGTTGATAGAAATTTATCTTTTCAGCAAAATTTGTCTCAGTTTAATATTGCTGTAGTTGTTTTACAAGCATCTTCTAATAGACTAATTGATTTGAAACCTTTAGTTCCCAAGATTGTAGATATTTTATCTACTTTAGTAAAAGGTCAAGCTGTAGTTGTTAGTCTTGAATGATTAGGAACAATGAAGATATCACCCTCAATACGCTTCGGATCAGATTAATAATTGACAGTATTCTCAATAACGGAACGCAATCATAAATCCTTTAGAATTACAAAAATTGGGATTTTTGGTTAACCGAATCGTATTAAGGAATATGGGTCTTATAACTTTCTAAATCTCCAATTTCTCACCCCGAATAGCATAATCTAATAATTCCATAGGGTGCATAATAGAAATAGTTTTACCTGGTAAATCTGGTAAATATTTACTAATTTGCAAACTACAACCAGGGTTAGGAGAAGCAATTAAATCAGCACCCGTATTTAATAAATTTTGGGCTTTTTGTTTACCTAATTCTTCCGCAACTTCCGGTTGTAACATATTATAAACACCCGCACTACCACAACACAAAGCTGCGTCTATGGGTTCTTTTAAAGTTACTCCTGGAATTTGTTTTAACAGTTGACGAGGTTGGACACTAATTTTCTGACCATGTAATAAATGACAAGCATCCTGATAAACTAAAGTCAGATTTTTCTCAGTCAGAGGTGAAAGTTTAGCAGTTAAACCGATATTAGCTAAAAACTCCTGTGAGTCTTTTACTTTCGCAGCAAATATTTTTGCTTTTTCTGCATATTCTGGATCATCTGCTAAAATATGACCATATTCCTTCAAAGTATGACCACAACCAGCAGCATTGATAATCACAAAATCTACATTAGTATCAGCAAAACTATTAATCATTTGTCTGGCTAAAGTTTTCGCTTGTTCCGTTTGTCCCTGGTGTTCGGGAAGCGCCGCACAACAACCCTGAGACTTAGGAATTACCACCTCACAACCATTAGCAGTTAAAACTCTAACAGTTGCTTCATTGACAGGAGAGAAAAACAGCCTTTGTACACATCCTAAAATAACACCAACGCGATATCTTTTTTCACCCTGAGCGGGGATAATATCTGGTAAACTATTCTGAAAAGATTTAAGAGTAATTTCCGGTAAAATAGATTCCATAGCAGCTAACCGGGGAGATATAGCCTTAATTAAACCAGTTGCTTGTAATAACTTAGAAATCCCTAACTTTTGATAAACTAATAAAGGAAAAAGTAAAATTCTTAAAAGATCAGGATTAGGAAACAGAGAAAAAATCAATTGTCGAATTAACTTATCAGGTAAACTGCGATGATAATTTCTTTCTACTTGATGTCTAGTAGCCGAAATCAACTTATCATACTGCACACCAGAAGGACAAGTAGAGACACAAGCTAGACAACCCAAACAAGAATCAAAATGTTCAACAGTAGCGGTATTTAAAGCAATTTCCCCCTCATTAATAGCATCCATTAAATAGATACGTCCTCTAGGAGAATCCATTTCCTTTCCTAATACCCGATAACTAGGACAAGTAGACAGACAAAAACCACAATGAACACAACTATCAATTAACTTAGGATCTGGTGGATGATTACCATCAAAACCCTGTAAATTCTTAATACTAGCAGTATTATGCACCAAACCTTCCGAAACTTGCATTTATATTTCTCCCCTCTTAACCTCTGTTACCTCTGTGCCTCTGCGGTTCGTGATCCTGAAATCTTAAATCCCACCCACAAAGCGACCGGGACTCAAAATCAAATTACCATCAAATTGTTGTTTAATACCTAGCATTACCTCCAAGCCATTACCATTATAACCCCAAACATCAAACCTTTCCTTTAACTCAACAGGTGCGGATAAAATAGTTAAAAAACCAGAATTGGCTTGACATAAATTCCGCACAGGTAAAATCTGGTCTTGATTTTCCAGACGCACCAAACCCAAACCACTGCTAACATGAATTAAACCAATATTTATTTGATTGATAATCTCCACCGCAGCAGTTGGTAACACTCCTATTTTACAAGTAATTGTAGATTCTGTGAGATGATCATATATTTTGTTTGGTAATTGTTGCCATAAATTAGACTCCTCAACTCCTTGATAAATCACCCCTTCTAAACCTAACTTTTCACCAATTGCTAAAAGTCGTTTCGATTGTTCTTCGACACTTTCATGAATACTTTGAAACCGGGTAATTAAACCTATTCCCGTTCCCAAAGCTAAATTAGTCACCAACTTACTTGATAATAAATCAACTTGAGTTGGTGTTAACTCTGAATTTTGTAAAATTCTCACTGCTGAAGATATGGCTTCAGGTTTACCAGTTAATAGCACCGTTCCCGAAGTTTCAGGGATGGGATAAACTCGCAAAGTGACTTGAGTGATAATACCTAAAGTACCGTAAGCACCAGTAAATAACTTCATTAAATCATAACCCGCCACATTCTTGACAACTCGTCCCCCGGCTTTAGCGATTTCTCCATCAGCGCGGATAAAAGTTATACCTAAAAGTTGGTCACGCACACCACCATAACGTTGACGCAGAGAACCTGTATCAGCAGTAGCAACAATACCACCAATGGTAGCTGATTCTGGGAAGGCTGGATCTAAGGCTAAAGTTTGTCCAGATTTTCCTAAAATTTCCTGAATTTCGGCAAATTTCATTCCTGCTTCCACGGTAACAGTTAAATCACCTACAGCGTGTTCTATGAGTTGGTTAATACGTTCGGTACTAACAATAATATCAATATTTTTAGCCAAACCACCCCAATTAATTTTACTACCGCTACCACAGGCGAGAACACGCCATTGATGGCGGTTTGCGGTGGTGATAACTGCGGCTAATTCCGCCTGGCTATGGGGATAAACGACGCAAATGGGATAACTTTTAGAGTCTATACTCTGTTGTAGATTCTGCTTTTGGGTGGGGGCGAGATTTTCCCAGGAGATAACAGCATTTTCAGTGCTGAGAATAGAAGTTAGGGTAGATACTATGGTATTCATCAGTTTACTTTTTATGTCCTTATTATCAATTTGACCGAAAAAAATCGGATACAAACCCCGGCCACTTCGGCAACTGTCACAGTCAGCTTGCTAAACTGCTCAGTGCATCCCATTACACAACCACATTGGCAACTGTGTGTCCTGGTAGATAGGGTTTTTTTGTGGGTTTGGCATCCTTGTCTGTCCGAATACTATATACTACTTGAGTATACTATAACTCGGTGTAAGTTCAGTATAAACTCGGTACAAAACTCAGTCATTGGTATGATATCATGGGCGTGCAACCTTTAGGCATATCCGAAAAAAAATGTACAATCCAGAATCCTTGCAGAGGGAATTTCTCTATCAAGATTTTGGAAAATACATATTTGAATTTGGTCAATGTCTATCTATAATATACAGGATTATCCTCATGCCCGATTATAACGGCAGTACCTATCGCCTCACCAACCGCCTTACATGGGAACAAGCTCAAGCTGAAGCCCTAAATGCAGGCGGAAATCTTGTGACTATTAACTCACAAGCAGAGCAAGATTGGTTAGTCAGTACCTTTGGTGGTACTGAACAACTATGGATTGGCTTGACAGATAAAGTAACAGAAGACCAGTTCCAGTGGGCAAGTAATGAAACATATACTTACACTAACTGGTTTCCCGGTACAACAGGTATTCCCACTCAACCAGATAATGGCGGACCAGAACCGGGTGAAGATTATGTGGTGATGAATTTCGGTGCTGCTGGTCAATGGAATGATTACCCCAATAATAGTAACTTTACTTTCCGAGGCATCATTGAAATCAGACAATCCGTCACTCCGACTCTGATCAATGGTACTAATAGTAATAACACCCTCAATGGTACTAATGGTGATGACACCATCAATGGATTGTTGGGCAATGACACCCTCAATGGATTGTTGGGCAATGACAGCCTCAATGGTGGTGGAGGCAATGACAGCCTCAATGGTGGTGCGGGTAGTGACACTCTTGATGGTGGTGCTGGTACAGATATCTTGGTTGGTGGTGCAGGCGATGATATCTATGTTGTAGATAGCACCACTGACACCATTAGAGAAAATCCCGACGAAGGCATAGATACCGTTCGATCTGGTGTTACTTACACTACTCCTGCTAACGTGGAAAACCTGACACTGACAGGAACAACAGCGATTAGCGGTACAGGTAATGCGCTTGATAACTTCCTCACTGGTAACAGTGCTAATAACACCCTTAATGGTGGTCTAGGTAATGACACCCTCAATGGTGGTGCGGGTAGAGATACCTTGGTTGGTGGTTTAGGCGATGATATTTACGTTGTAGATAGCACAACTGACACTATTACCGAACTTGCCAACGGAGGTATAGATACCATTGAATCTAGTGCCACCTTCACTATTGCGATTGCCGCCCTAGCCCAGATCGAAAACCTGACACTGACAGGAACAGCAGCAGCGAACGGTACAGGTAACACTCGTGATAACGTTATCACTGGTAACGGTGCTAATAACACCCTTAATGGTGGTGCAGGTAATGACACTCTTGATGGTGGTCTAGGTAATGACACCCTCAATGGTGGTATTGGTAATGATACTTATATTTTCACCATCGATGACATTGGACTGGGTAGGGACACCATTACAGATGGATCTGGAGTAGATACCATTAGCTTTGCTGGTACGTCTGCTAATATCCGTCTGAATCTGGGTACCAGCTTTGGTCAAACCGTTGATGCTAATACAAACACAAAAGTTGTATTAAACGCAGACACGATTGAAAACGCAATCGGTGGTGATGGTAATGACCGCCTCATTGGCAATAGTCTGGACAACACCTTAGAAGGTGGTCTAGGTAATGACATCCTCAATGGAAGTACTGGTAATGACTTCTTGTTTGGTGGAGATGGTGATGACTCCTTGAGTGGTGGAGATGATGATGACTACCTCACGGGTGGTCTGGGTAGTAACAATTTGTTTGGTGGCGCTGGTATTGACCAGTTCGTATTCAGTGGAGATAATCCTTTTAATACAACTGATAATGGAGTAGACATCATTGCTGACTTCTCCACGGGAGTTGACCAGTTAGTTCTGAGTAAAACCGTATTTGATTTTCTAACCAGTGATGTCGGTATAGGATTGAGCGATCTGTCAGACTTTGACTATGTTGAAGATGATGAATTCGCAGGAGATAGCGAGGCCAGGATTGTTTATAGTCTAACCAGCGGTAGTCTCTTCTATAACCAAGATGGTGCTACAGCAGGTTTTGGTACTGGTGGTGAGTTTGCAGTTGTAGATCCTTTGACTGCTAACGATTTTGTGATTATTGCTTAATCTGGAGTTATAATCCACTTTCTACTCCCCAAGTGTCCCCCGTTCCCAGTCTAGGACTGGGAACGAGTGAGCAACTACACATTTAACGGCTTTTTGGTGACAATTGGCGTGTGACTCTGATTATTTGCAATTGGGATAGGTGCAATGGCTTCTTTACCTGTAATTAATCTGGCGCTACGATTACGGGTAAAATAATTCCACAACCATTGAATCATGACTACTAACTTGTTGTCAAATTCTATGAGGAAGTAGATATGAATGAATAACCACACGAACCACGCAAAGAAACCTCGGAGTTGAATAAATCCTAAATCAACAACTGCGGCGTGTTGACCAATCATTGCTAAACTACCTCTATCTACATATTTAAACTGGCGTAATGTTCCACCTTGGAGGCGTTTTTGAATCAGTTTAGCTACATATTCCCCTTCCTGCATGGCCACTGGTGCAACTCCCGGTAAGGGTTTATCATTTTGATGGGAGAAGTTGGCTAAATCACCAACTACAAAGATGTTAGGATATCCCTGAATACTCAAATCCGGTTCTACTATAACACGACCAGCGCGATCGCTTTCCACTCCAGTCCTATCCGTTAACACCTTACCCATAGGTGAAGCTTTTACACCAGCAGCCCACAATACGGTTTTAGCTGCAATTTCTTTGACTTCATCACCTTGTTTGATTGTAACAATATCATTTTCAATATGTGTTACTAAGGTTTTGGTTTGCACATCTACACCCAAAGCCTTTAATGATACTTCTGCTGTCTGAGATAATTCGGGTGCGAAGGGGGGAAGAACACGATCTAAACCCTCTAATAATAAAACTCTGGTTTCTGATGTGTCAATGTTGCGAAAATCTTCTTTGAGGGTTTTAGTGGCTAATTCTGCAATTGCTCCTGCTAATTCTACTCCAGTTGGACCACCGCCGACAATTACAAAAGTTAATAAAGCTTGGCGTTTAATGGGGTCGCTTTCGTTTTCAGCCGCTTCAAAAGCCATAAAAATCCGCCGACGCATTTCAATAGCGTCCTCAACAGTCTTTAAACCGGGTGCAAATTCTTCCCAGTTATCCTTACCAAAATAGGAATGCTTTGCCCCTGTGGCGACAATTAGGGTATCATAGTGGACAGATTCCCCTTTGACTATCACATTCTGAGCTTTGGGGTCAATATCATGAACTTCACCCAACAATACCTTTGTATTTTTGCTTTTGCTGAGGACAGAACGCAAAGGAGAGGAGATATCTGCTGGGGATAAAGAACCCGTAGCGACTTGGTACAGCAGTGGTTGAAAGAGGTGAAAATTGCGTTTATCAATGAGGGTGATTTGTACATTGGCCTTGGCTAAAGATTTAGCAGCATATAAGCCACCAAAACCACCGCCAATAATCACGACTTGATGGACTGGTTTTTTGTCAGACAGATCAACCATAACAGATATTTCCTTCGATAACAGGTGTTGTAACTATTCTTAACAAATTTGTATCAAAATTGTCATAATTATTTCTGTTTATCTTGAACTTCTGAAAAAAAAAGTAAAAGTAGGGGATTTGTGAGGAGGTAAGGACGCAAGGACTACACTCACTCAGGAGTCAAGGGGAAGAAAGAAATTCCTGTCTGTTAAGAGTTCCCCAATTTGCGATAGAATCAAAATTCTGCCAATTTCACAACAACCTTTGCGGACAGGAGATGCTTCTATGGCGCGTATGTATTATGATGAAGATGCTAATTTAGACCTTTTAGCGGGTAAGACTGTTGCTATTATTGGTTATGGTTCTCAAGGTCATGCTCACGCGCTCAATCTAAAAGATAGCGGTGTTAATGTGATTGTGGGATTATATCCCGGTAGTAAGTCCACAGCGAAAGCCGAAGCTGCCGGCTTGACTGTAAAAAATGTGGCTGACGCAGCTAAAGCTGCTGATTTCATCATGATTTTATTACCTGATGAAGTCCAAAAAACAATTTATAAAACCGAAATTGAACCAAATTTAGAGGCTGGAAACGTTTTAGCTTTTGCACACGGCTTTAATATCCATTTTGCACAGGTTATCCCCCCCGCTGATGTTGATGTCGTCATGGTTGCACCTAAAGGACCCGGACATTTAGTCCGTCGTACTTACGAACAAGGACAAGGTGTACCTGCATTATTCGCAGTTTATCAAGACGCAACCGGTAAAGCACGCGATCGCGCTATGGCCTATGCTAGAGGTATTGGTGGTACACGGGCGGGTATTTTAGAAACCACTTTCCGGGAAGAAACCGAAACCGATTTATTTGGGGAACAAGCGGTATTATGTGGTGGTTTGAGTGCTTTAATTAAAGCCGGTTTTGAAACCCTGGTAGAAGCAGGATATCAACCAGAACTAGCTTATTTTGAATGTCTACATGAGGTCAAATTAATTGTTGATTTGGTCGTAGAAGGTGGTTTAGCGACAATGCGTGATAGTATTTCTAATACCGCAGAATATGGTGATTATACTCGTGGTCCCCGTGTTGTCACCTCTCAAACTAAAGCGGAAATGAAGAAAATCCTCAGCGAAATCCAATCTGGACAATTTGCGCGGGAATTTGTCTTAGAAAACCAAGCGGGTAAACCTGGTTTTACTGCTATGCGTCGTCAAGAAGCTGAACATCCTATTGAAGCAGTTGGTAAGGATTTACGTGCTATGTTTAGTTGGTTGAAGAAAGCTTAATTTCGGATAATTGTCAAAGAGGTGATTGGTAATCATCAATTACCTCTTAATCTCTATTTAGGGATTGCTACCTAGAAAATAGCTATGATAAAATAAAAAGATAGGTCTGCTGCAATCTTATCTTTATTCATAATGTTTATTTCTCATATAATACTCAAGAATTGGCGTAATTTTCTGTCAGTTGATGTTGGATTAGGTGACAGAGTTTTTATAATTGGTCCTAACGCCTGTGGTAAATCTAATTTTCTGGATGTATTTCGCTTTTTACGTGACATTGCCAAACCTGGAGGTGGTTTACAAACAGCGGTAAAAGAGCGTGGAGGAGTATCTAAAATTCGTTGTTTGTCAGCGCGGCAAAATCCCAAAATTGAAATTGAAGTACACCTGTCTGATTATTCTAGTCATCAACCTATATGGAAATATGCTATTGGCATAACACAACAAACTAGAGGTTATCGTCAACCTATTTTAGCCTACGAGCGTGTATGGAAGAGAAATGAAATAATAGTTGATAGACCAGATATAGACGATGAAAAAGATGAATTACGACGAACACAGACCCACTTGGAGCAAATTAGTGCTAATGCCAATTTTCGAGAAATTGCTAAGTTTTTTGAATCAGTTCTCTATCTACACCTTGTACCGCAGTTACTTCGTTATCCAGAGGTGTTTTCTGGACCGGGAATTTCAGAAGATCCTTTTGGCAGAAGTTTTCTAGAACGCATTACCAAAACTCGTGAAAAGACTCGCAAATCTCGACTAACAAAGATTGAAAATGCTTTGCGTTCTGCTGTTCCCCAATTGAAACATCTTACTGATATAAAAGATGAAATGGGTGTTCCTCATTTAGAAGCAGTATATGAGCATTGGCGACCTCAAGCCGGCAAACAAAGAGAAGATCAATTTTCAGATGGAACATTACGTCTAATTGGCTTGCTGTGGTCATTACTAGAAAGTGATTCACTGCTGCTTCTTGAAGAACCAGAGTTATCTTTAAATGCAGCAATAGTTAAAAAATTACCTTCTTTAATGTATCGAATTCAACGTCAGAAAAAAAGACAAATAATACTCACTACACATAGCGCGGATCTACTCGAAGACGAGGGAATTGGGGGTGAAGAAATATTACTTTTAACACCGAGCTTAGAAGGGACTAAAGTTACTACAGCATCTTCAATTGATAATATACGTGATCTGCTAGAAGGCGGTTTAAGCATAGCTGAAGCCGTATTGCCATTAACTAAACCATCTGAGATTAATCAATTGGAGATTCATTTATAGTGGATTTAATACCTATTAATTTAGCTGTTGAAGACCCACTGAGTGAAGCTGTATTGCGGACAATTTTACACCAGTCAAATCGCCGTTATATAGTGGGTAATTGTTATTCTAAACATGGTTTCGGCTATCTTAAGAAAAATATCAAAGGATTTAATAATGCTGCTCAAGGAACACCTTATATAGTTTTAACAGACCTTGACAGAGCAGAGTGTCCACAGGAACTAATTCAGGAATGGCTACCATATACGAAACATCCTAATCTTTTGTTTCGTATTGCTGTTAGGGAAGTAGAAGCATGGCTTTTAGCTGATAGTGACAGCTTTGCCAAATTCTTAGGAGTTTCACAAACATTGATTCCTCAAAATGTAGACGAAATTAGTGATCCAAAACAAACATTGATTAATATTGCCAGAAAATCTAGAAACCGTGAATTACATGAGGCTATAGTTCCACGGTCTAATAGCACAGCAAAGGTAGGTAGAGACTATAATGGACAGTTAATTTACTTTGTTAATAACTACTGGCAAATGGAAGTAGCTAAGTTATGTTCCCCAAGCTTACAAAGGGCTATCAATGCTATATCTAAATTTGAGCCAATATGAAGGAAAGGGGCAGGATTTTCATCCTACCATTGAAAAATTTTCTGAAGATATATTTTAATTCTCATCCTGTCAGTTCTCAAATCCTGTAAATCCTGATTTTGACTTAAAGTGCTGGCCGATGTTGAATCCAAGGGTTGGCCGCTTCTAATTGGGCTGCTAGACTAATTAAAGTAGACTCGGCCGCAGGTTTACCAATTAATTGTACACTTATGGGTAAACCGTTATTATCAAAACCCATCGGCAGAGCGATCGCAGGTAATCCGGTAGCATTTGCAACAGGACAAGGGGCAACCCAATGGACAATTTTAGCAAATGTCTCTTCTGGACTCAAATCTGCCCATTCTCCCACGCGAATCGGAGAATGGAGATAAACTGGTAATACTAATACATCTATGGTATTAAAAAACGCGACAATCTGCCGGGAGACAATCTGCATTTGGGCTAGTGCTTGCAGATATTCACCTACAGAACCATTTTTTGCTAATAACCAGCGGTTTAATGGTTGCAAGGCTGCTGAGGGAATTCCTGCAACTGCTACTCCTGCTTGCCAAACTACTTTAAATGGTTCAATTAAGCGACTAAAATCTGGGTATTGTTCCGTAATTTGATGTCCAAATTGTTCTAATAACTGGACTGTTTTTAATACTCCCTGTTGACAATTTATGTCAGCTTCTCCGAAAGGCATGATCTTGGTACTAAAAGCAATTTTCAGAGGATTTAATTTAACCTCAGTTGCATTCAGAAAGGATGGCTGTGGATCTGATAACCAATAGGGATCACCTGTGACATATCCAGATATAACATCTAACATCGCCGCTGCGTCAGCTACGGTACGGGCAATGGGTCCATCCACAGCAATACCACCTAAGTTTTCACCTACAGGGGCTTTAGTAACTCTACCTTTAGCGGGTTTAATTCCAACTACGCCACAACAAGCCGCAGGACCACGAATCGAACCACCACCATCTGAACCTTGAGCGATCGCACTTAATCCCGCTGCTACCGATGCTGCGGCACCACCACTAGAACCACCAGGAGTATATGCCAAATTCCAAGGGTTTCTAGCTGGGGGAAATCCCGCAGGTTCACTGTAAGGAAAAGAACCTAATTCAGACGTTGCGGTTTTACCAAGAATAATAAACCCAGCTTGTTTAATTTTGGTAACTACACCATCATCGTCATTAGCGATATTATTTAACAGGGCTGAATTGCCATAAGTGCAAGTCACGTTTGCAACTGCATTCAAGTCTTTAATAGAAATTGGTACACCAAAAAATGGGGGTAATTCTGAAGTTGTTGTGAGTAATTCTGTTTTAATTTTAGCATCAGCAACGGCTAAATCTGCCGTAACTGTGAAATAACTTCCCAATTGGGGGTTTAAGCGTTCAATGCGTTCTAAATATACTTCTACCAACTCTAGGGGTGAAACTTCCCGCAGTCGAATTAATTGTGCTAACTCTAAAGCTGGGGTAAAAGCTAAATCATTATTATCCATAGATATAAATTTGCTAATTTATTGTTACTTTAGCAGAATTTTTGATAATTATCCCTATCCTATATTGGGATGGGGAATTTTAATCGTAAAAATTGTCCCAATTCCTACTTGACTCTCTAAATTAATTTCTCCCTGATGACATTCTACGCATTTTTTGACTACAGATAATCCTAAACCACTTCCCACGATATTATCAACATTTTGACAACGATAAAAAGGCTCATATATTTTCTGTTGTTCTGTCAGGGAAATTCCTATACCTTTGTCTATTACTTGAAAGATGATAAATTTGGGTTCTGATTTTAAAATCAAGGATATTTGACTACCAATATCTGAATATTTAATAGCATTTAATAGTAAATTTGTGAGCATAGAATATAGGAGTTTTTCATCTAAATATCCCCGAAAAATTCCGCTTTCGTTAATAAATATAATTTTATGGGTTACTGGATTAAAAACTTGTATATCTTCAACCAAATTTAAACAAAAATCTTCTATATTGATTAATTGAGTTTTACAATCCAACTTACCTGCTTCTGCTCTTGTTAAAGTTAATATATCAGTTAACATATGATTCATTAATTTAGCCGAGTATTGAATACGAGAGAGATTTTTAAATTGTATTTCATTGATAACATCCTTAAGAGATTCTCTTAATAATTGAGCAGAAAGTAAAATCACACTCAAAGGTGTGCGAAATTCGTGAGATACCATAGAAAATATCTGAACTTTCATTTCTCCAATTTTCTTTTCTTGAAATAGAGAAGATTCTAAAGATTTAATTTTATCACGCTTTACCCATTGACGCTCAAGCATAATACATAAACCAGAAATGACTACAATAATTAAAATTGTCGCCAAAATTTCTATGACTATTCTTGAATGAATAATATATTCAGATTCTTGGAGAGAGTTTTGTAAATAATCTTGTTCTTCCGCTTTAATGTCAGAAATTAGTGGTAGAATTTGTTCCCTGATTTTGACACTGCGCTCTGTGATCTCAGTTTGAGATTGTATGGCATTTTTATCTTTTTGATAAAGTTGTATAGATTGTTCTAAAAGGGCTAATCTTTGATTTACCAAAGCGTTAAAAATTGTAAATCTTTCTTGTTGACTCCTGCTAAAATGTATCTGCTTCTGTAGCAATTTTAGTCCATGATGTATATTTATCAACGCATTTTCATACCGTTCTAAATCCTGTTTACTTCCCATAAAAATATACCCCCGTCGCGCTGATTCTGCAACCGTCATTGCTGCATAAAAATTTGTTAACGTATTCAGAGTTTTGTAAGTATGATTCACTCTATTAGCACTTTGTTTAATTTCAGATGTATTCTTAAATGAAGCAAATACAACTAAACTCATTAGTAAAAGGGTGAAAGTAAACCCTACAGCAATCCATTTTCCTTGTAAAGACCATTTCATAAAATACTAATTTATAATCATGCGAATTCTCATCGTTGAAGATGATACTCAATTAGCAGAGGTATTAACAGAAGCTTTAACCAACCGCCATTATATCGTAGATGTAGCTAGAGACGGCGAAGAAGCTTGGGATTTAGCCGAGTCTATGAAGTATAATTTATTTATTCTAGATGTCACACTACCCAAACTGGACGGAATGAAATTCTGTCAACGCTTACGTAATACTAGCACCACCAACCCAGCATATCGCAATTCAGGTGTACCCGTCCTCATGTTAACAGCCCGTGATACAATATCGGACAAAATTGCTGGCTTGGACGCGGGTGCGGATGATTATGTTTCCAAACCATTTGACTTAGAAGAATTAATGGCTCGTATCCGCGCTTTACTCAGACGCGGTAATTCGACAATTACAGTCGGTTTATCCTGGGGTAAACTACATTTGAATCAAAGTACCTATGAAGCTACTTATGATACTTACACCATTTCCTTAACTGCAAAAGAATTTGCTATTTTAGAATTATTGATGGCCAATGGCAGACGAGTATTAAGTCGTTCTGGTATTATTGAACAAGTTTGGTCAATAGACGACTCTCCCGCAGAAGAAACTCTTAGGTCTCACATTCGTTCTCTGCGTCAAAAACTCAGAGTTATAGGTGCTTCAGAAGATTTAATTCAAACAGTTCATGGCTTAGGTTATCGTCTCAAAGAGGAATAATACCTCTTGAGATAGAGTTTTTATTTTACCTAATATTTTACAAGCAAGGGACTGTATTTTCATCTGCACAAATTTTGCACAAATCCTGCACGGTAATTGCATATATAGGTTCTATAATGTTGTTCTGTTCAGATGTGAATAAAGGAGGTTAAACATAGATGGATGTCACTAGGGAAAAAAACATGAAATTACAGTACCCATATTATGGTTGGTTAATTGAAATCATACCATCATCAAAAGGTTACATTTTTCAGTGTTGGATAGAAGATGAGCAAATCGGTATTAGCGATAATCATGTTTATCATAGTAAGTCTCAGGCTGTTAGAGCGGCTAGAAAAAGAGCAAAACTAGAATCTACAACTTTTGCAATCATTCAATTGTTGCATGAGTTTAACGAAAATTATCATATCAACGCCCAGGAATATACATCCCTGCTAAATTCCATTGTCCGCTTTAGCAATTTTGCAAGTCAAGTTAAAGATGCTTAAAAGACTAAATATTTTAGTCCTTAAATAAAATACAGGGTGTCAGAAATCAACGTTTTTGGATTTGAGGAAATCTAATTTTTTATGAACACCAAAAAAGAAGGTCGTGGTAGCGGTAGGTTGAAACCAACCCCTTAATTCCACTAGCTTTGACGCTCCCCACCCTAAAGAGGGATGGGGTATTGCGGCGATTCTTGATAAAAACGGAGAGGGAGGGATTCGAACCCTCGAAGGGATATAATCCCTTAACAGATTAGCAATCTGCCGCTTTCGACCACTCAGCCACCTCTCCAGTCATGTTTAACAATGTTATCAGAAGTTTTTGGGCTTGTCAATAGTTATTTTGTTAAAAAATTAAATGACCATTGACCATTGACCAATGACCAATGACCAATGACCAATAAACAAGTTATAGCACTTGCGATCGCATCCAGGCTGCCGGCAAGGTGCGTAACTTTTTCCATTGAGGAACATAAGCTCGCTGACTGAACACATCATAATCATTGCGCTCAATCATTTCTAAAATCTGCTCATAGAGCATAGATGCAGACCAGACAGGCCACCGAGCATCAGCAGCGAGATAACTAATACCTTTATCTGCTTGAATATAGAATTGACGGGCGCGATCAATTTGAAACCGCATCAGTGAACGCCAGCGGTCATCAACTACGCCCTGGATACATTCTTCCTCAGTGTAATTAAATTTGGCCAAATCTTCCAAGGGAATATAGATGCGGCCGCGA
This sequence comes from Anabaena sp. FACHB-1391, assembly GCF_014696755.1. Taxonomy (NCBI): domain Bacteria; kingdom Bacillati; phylum Cyanobacteriota; class Cyanophyceae; order Nostocales; family Nostocaceae; genus Anabaena; species Anabaena sp. FACHB-1391. Next base: position 33,957 of record NZ_JACJQS010000035.1, read on the forward strand.
CGGGCATCCTCACCGACATCACGGAGGATGTTCGTAAGTTGGTTAGCAATTCCCAAAGCGATCGCTTCTTCTATGGGAAGATAGGGCTGTTGGTTTTGATGCCAAGGGGCTGTATAGATGCTATTATCTACACCCATAATCGTTGTTGACATCAAACCTACAGTTCCCGCTACCCGGTAGCAGTAGAGATATAAATCCTCAAAAGTTTCATAGCGACTACGATGCAAATCCATGCGCTGACCAGCAATCATATCCCGAAAGGGTTGAATGTCTAAAGGAAAGCGTTGGAGGGTATCTACTAACGCTACATCAAAATTATCCAAAGGGCAGCCCGCAAAAATCGCCTCCAGTTGATTTTCCCATAGTTCTAGGGTTTCTGGCGTGGTGATAGCGGAGGCAGGACCATCCACTAATTCATCTGTACGGCGACACCAGGCATAAATTGCCCAAACAGATTGACGCTTGGCCGGACTCATCAGCATTGTACCCAAATAAAAAGTCTTAGCGTACTTAGCAGTGAGTTCCCGACAAAGCTTGTATGACTCATCTATAGAGACCAGCGTTTTCATGCGCGGGGGGGAATCAGGCAGTTGCAGCATTCGTGGCGGGCGGTCGGGTTGGCGTTTGCAGGTGAGAGGGATTTGCTACCGTCAGCGCTTGAGAAATGGCCTGCGCTGTTAGTTTACCAGAAAGTACCGCCCCTTCCATACTGGCGAGATAACGTTGCATTGTATAATCCCCAGTCAGATAGAAATTAGAAATGGGGGTTTGTTGGGAAGGACGGTACTCTTGGCGACCTGGGGTAGCTTTGTAAACTGAACGCGGTGTTTTCACCACATGATATTTCAGTATTTTTGTAGGATTATCTCCCCCAAAGTGTTGGGGAAAGAGTTTTTCTAATTCGCTAATAGTTGCAGCGACGATTTCCTCATCGGATTTAGATATCCAATCTGCGGCTGGTGCTAGAACTAATTCCAACATTGAACGGTCAGGATTGGCATATTCACGACAAGTATTACTCATGTCAGCATAAACGCTCAGGAGTGGAGACCGGGAAAATAGTAGATGATCAATATCTGTTAATTTGCGATCAAACCAGATATGAACATTAATCACTGGTACACCTTCTAAACCGTTTAATTGTTGGAAAAATGGCATTTCTTTCCACGCATTGGGTAAAATCGGCTTTAAAGGGTCAACAGGTAGGGCAGATACATAAATATCCGCTGTGAGTATTTCATCTTCTGCCCCGTTCAAGCCCCGCAATAGGAATCCTTTAACAGTTCCATCCTCATTGAGTAAAATCTCTTTTAAAGGCGCATTCAGACGTACCTCACCACCCCTTTCAGTAATGTGGTCAATAATTGGCTGACACAATCTTTCTGTGGGTGAACCGTCTAGGAAGGCCATTTTTGAGCCGTTTTTCTCTTGCAGGAAGCGATTCAAGGCTGTTAATAAGACCGTGGCAGAAATTTCCTCTGGGTTAATGAAGTTCAAAGCTTTGGACATAGCAATAAATACTTCTTTTTCTACCCGGGGCGGAACGTTTTGTTTTTGCAACCACTCCCGGAAAGAATATTTGTCCATTTCTTCCACGTACTTTTGCCCTTGCAGTATGGCTGGTAGTAACCCGATACCAAAACTGATTTTCTCCGCCCAGGTTAGCATATCGTTGTTTCTCAGAATGGCAATGACACCATTTATAGGTGCCGGTAAATCTGGGAAATCAAAACGGCTGTAAGTTCCTGGGGAATCAGGTTGATTAAAGATCATTGTGTGTTCTTTCCACTGCAACCGATCTTCAATGTCTAATTCTTTGAATAACTGCAACATATTGGGATAGGCCCCAAAAAAAATGTGCAGCCCCGTTTCGTACCAATCACCATCAGCATCCTTCCACGCGGCCACCTTCCCCCCAATTACGTCTCGACGCTCCAAAACAATGGGGGTGTAACCTTGATCCGTTAGATATTTTGCACAGGAAAGTCCTGCTAGACCCCCTCCTGCGATGGCTACGCTGCACTTCGTGAATGCTACTTGCATTTAACCTACTGTTCTTTAATATTTCTTAATTGTTTTGTCGTTCTCATTATACGTTGCAATCCTTTACATTTGCCGTTTCCTCTCTGAATTACCTCCTAAAAAATTTCCCCCCACTGCCACTAACTATGTAATTTACTTACACATTAAGTAATTTAATTAACTAAATATTTTTTATAGAAAAATATTTGGTGTAGTTTATATCTCAATTTCCATCCGTGCATTTTTTCGGCTAACTGCTGATTACAAATACAAAAGCCAGTTTTTGATTTATGTATTTAGACGTAAATTATGTCTCTAAATCAGTAAGCTAAATAGCGAAAATTATGAGCATTAATAAGCAAAAATTTGGGAAATACTCCTAATTACCGCAAATATATTTAAAATTCTTATCAATTTAAATAGCCATGGCGTTATATGATGATCCCAGACAGTTTAATCATCATTAAATCTGAAATTTAATTATGTAATTACCAAAAATTTGTCTCTTGTTTAATAAAACCTTTTTTGTTTAATCTGGGCATATTTACCCGGAAATTTAGCATCTATTTCCACAATAACTAAACTATGATATCAAACGGAATACTATGGTTAACATCCTTTACGGGTGGTACTTTCATGTTGACAGCTTTACCAATGGGGTTGGCATCCCCAACACAATTTACAGCTAATTTAGTCAAGGATCAGCATCAATTTTTGACAAATGCTCAACAACATAAAAATGCTTGGCAAAAAATCTTCATATCAAAAACTCTCTTCACTTTTGATTGGATAAATAAACAATTAGCATCACATCGAGATGCCGCCATTATCCCAGATTTGACAACATTCAAGGCCAAAGAAACAAAATTTTGTTCCCCTGTGCCAGAAAATATAGCTGCACAAACTCCTTGGAAAAATGTTACTAACTCTGTATTAGTTAAATTCACCCAGTTTAGTGTTCCCAAACTCGATTTTTCACCTCCTACTGTTGTGCGATCGCTCCAAAGCTTCTTTAATGTCATTAACAATGCAGTAGAGCAAAATGGCAGTTACGATTATGCACCAGTATTAATTGTCAAGCGTAGTGTATCTAATTATGAAGTATGGGTTAATAACAACTTTGTTGCTAGACTCCCTGATCGCATTACAGCTAATGCTTTACAAAACCGCTTACAGCAATTAGTGAAATCACCAAAAGTACAACCTACAGAAATACAACCTGGTTTAGTGGATAAAACTCCGTCCCTCATGGTAGGTACTCGCTTACTATTTGCAATTGAACGAAAACTGTCCGCTCAACTTGGTCGCAGCGGTGACATATTAGCCCTGGAATGGAGTAACAATCTCCGCATAGCCCTGCATACCGAACCCTTGACGCTAATACAAGGACAAATGGCAATGTATGGATTAGAGTCTTCAACCACAAAACTTTCTGGATTAGCTTCTTGGTATGGCGGCTATTTTCATGGTCGCTTAACAGCAAATGGTGAAATATATAATCAAGATGATTTCACAGTTGCCCATCGTACCCTACCTTTTAATACATACTTAAAAGTCACAAACTTAGAAAATAATAAATCCGTAATTGTGCGTGTTAATGACCGTGGCCCCTACATTGCACCCAGAAGCCTAGATTTATCTCGAACAGCGGCTCGTTGTCTCGATAGTGAACATACTGGAGTCGTAGCTTATCAGGCTGTGGTTTTACAACAAAATGCGCCACAAATGACCTTGAAACCATTGTCACCAAAAACACAATATCTGGCTAATACAAAAAGCGAGATCTTGGTTTCTCGGTTTTAGTAAAAATCATCCTTAAATCCCCGACATCTTGAAGAAGTTGGGGTTGGAAACTGTAACTTAAATTCTAGCCAGATGTAGACAAACTTGCCGGAATGTACTATGATTATCGGTATCCAGATATGTCTATACTTGGGTAGTTTTGGATAAGTTTTATAGAGTGGATCTATTTGCTATCATAAAATGATAAATTGCCAGGAGCTTTTGATTGATCAGCTAAAAAGTACCTAATTTATATATTTTGTATATATTTGGGCGGGCTAGAAGCCCACCCCACAAGAGTTAGAATCCATATTCTGATCCAGTTTAGCTGCAAAACAACTAATCAAACTAATTATGTCAACATCTCAATCATCACCAAGCTTTGGTAATCATCTAATTTTGGGTATTTCTGGAACTACTTTAAATGATGATGATAAACGGGTATTAAATGAATTAAAACCCATTGGTGTCATCTTTTTCGGGAAAAATTTCCTCGACGGTGTACCCTATACAATTTGGTTAGAAAACTTTAAAAACCTCATTGATGAAATTCGTCAATATACCGAACGTGATTTCATGTTTACTACTTTAGATCATGAAGGTGGCCGAGTAGTGCGGACTCCTTTACCCATTACCCGTTTCCCTCATGCTTATTTATTACAATCTCACGCTTTTGAAGTTGCTAAAGCCACAGCTAGAGAATTAAAATCTCTGGGAATTAATCTTTCTTGGTCTCCGGTTGCGGATATTTTCTCAAATCCTCAAAACCCAATTATTGGACCGCGTGCGTTTGGAATTACACCAGAAAAAACTAGTCAATGTGTGCGGGAATATTACCGAGGATTGCGAGAAGAGGGAATTTTAGGTTGTGCTAAACACTTTCCTGGCCATGGAGATACTAGCACAGATTCCCATTTGGAATTACCAATATTAAATTTGAGTTGGGAAGATTTACGAAACCGGGAATTGATTCCTTTTCAAACATTAATTCAGGCACAAATTCCGTTAATCATGACAGCACATATTTTGTTTCCGCAAATTGATCCACAAGTACCAGCAACGTTATCTAAAATCATTTTAAATGATATTTTAAGAGAGGAGTTAGGTTTTCAAGGTGTGATAGTTTCCGATGATTTAGATATGAAAGCTGTATCAGAAATGTTTATGAAAACGGGAACGGTAGCGCGGGCTTTTGATGCTGGTTGTGATTTGTTTATCGTTTCTCGCAATATCAATTCTTCTTCTTTGGAACGGACATATAAAATAGCTGAGGATTTTTCTGCTAGTTTAAATAATGGTAGTTTGGATATAGCAGTGGTGGAAGCAGCGCGGGAGAGGGTGGAAAATTTATTGCGGGTAACTCCTCAATATCCGGTTTCGACTCTTGATAAGGAGACGTTGATGAAGAATGCGGAATTGGCTATAAGTTGTTGTTTGTAGGGGGATTGAATTTTTAACGAACCACAGAGGCACAGAGAGCGCAGAGGAAGAGAACAAGAGAAATATTCAAGATGTTTAGTTAATTATGTTTACTCAAACATTCTTTTAACTCTTTTGCTAGTTCAGATAAGAATGCTGGCTGATGTTTAATTAGCCATTCGGTAAGTTTGTAAGAATGCTTAGTTTTTCTAAATTCTAATAGATTCTGACAGAATTTTTGAAACAAATTTTCAAGAATATTCGCCCCGTGAATCTTCAACAACCAATTATCATCAGAAACGTCTTCTTTTTTGATACCTGGAAGTAAATTGCTTTTTTCCTGCTTAATAATATCCAGATATTCTTGAATTTGGGTGTCTCTAGCCATTTAGCCTCTTGGTTAATTATTGCTGATATGGCTTCTGCATTCAGTAAATAATTTTCATACATGGGTAAATTCAAAAATGTAAAATTTCTCTTTTCTAATTCTTTAATCTTTGCTTCTGTCTTATTTTCTCTATCAAATATAAATCCAATTGCTGGTGGAAATAAACTTGCTCCAGTTGTAAGTTTTTTGTATACTTCAGCAACAAGATCAGAATGTTTTCCATCCAAAAGAGCATCTGTACTATTAACAGATAAAATTTTAAGCCCCCTCAAGGGAATTTTGGCTAATTCTTCCAATATCAACGGAAAACATTTTTCCTCAGTCGGACCTTCTACCCAAAGGATATTATCAGCACCAAAAACGTCAGATAATCTAATTCCCAGTTCATCTAATATTTCATTTTGTGATTCTATATCTTTTGTATCTATTCTTAATGCAGTTGTTTGACAATTTTCACATTGCAGTTTAATAATATTAGATGGATTAGCTGCTGTAATAATTTCTGGTGAATGAGTAGCAATAAAATATTGATGTTGGGGAAATTGTTTAATAGTCTCTATCAGCTTTCTTGCTGCACCTGGATGTAAAAATGATTGTGGTTCATCAATAATTATTGTTCTAGGTTCGTGAATAGAAGAAACTAGGATATATACAATTGCTAAGACTTGACTAACGCCACTTCCGCATGAAGATAGAGGTAGTGCTAAATCACCTCTACGATGTTTAATACTATCTTTATTCCAAACCAGTATTTCCAAATCTGAATTATCTCTTAATGCTACAGTAATTGACTCTATTTCAGGCAGAATATTTGAAACTAATTCAGTAAAATAATCAAACATTCCACGATTTTCACTATTTAATCTAAAAAGAACTTCAGCAAGATTAGAAGCATCTGGTTCTAATTCACTCTTGGTTATAACTTCAGTTCTCTGAATGTTAAGTTTATAAGTACCAATATTTAAACGTTCAGCTTTAAACTTATAAATACGACTTACAAAAATATCGAATAACTTCTTACCTATGCTTTCATTAATTTTTCCCTCATATGTGACAAATTTTGATTCGTAATAATTATAATCATAATTGTAAAATTCTTTGAGTTCGAGAATAATTTTGTTGTTATCGAACTTGATTTTGTAAAAATTTTTATGGAAATCTTCATTATATGATTCAAAATTAAGAAATTTTCTGAGGCTGATATTATCTAAAATGACATTTCTATAAATTATTAAACTGATTTCTATAAAAGTAGAATTTTCTAAAAAATCTTTAAATTCAGTAAAAGCTTCAAGCAAACATTCGTATAGATGTTCTTCATATTTTTGTTCACCTTCTTCAGGATCAATTATATCGCTTATATCGCTAATCATATCAAGATAATTTTCATCTAATTTAGGTGCTGGAATACCAAGATCAGGAGACATCTGTTTCATAAAACTTAGTAATTCTTCTTTTTCAATATTCCAAATAATTTCTATTCTCGATTTTTCTTCTAACCTCGAACTTTTATTTGGCAATGTCTTGATACTTCTATGCGGATGATCTTCAAAATCCAAAGTCAGTACCTCAAGTAAAGATGTTTTACCTGCATTATTTCGTCCAACAATAATATTGACACCTGGTGAAAATTCCATTTCTCCAGAGTCGTAATAAGACTTATAATTAAATACTTGTAACTTCTTGATATACATTTGATTTCATTTATTTATTGAGTTAATTCTATTATTGACAATTTAACTTAATTTGACAAGTAAAATCAAATAAACTCAGTATAGCAGCGTGTTAGATGCTTGATAGATGTAAATTAAGGGAGAGTTAGCGAAGCTTACCGTAAGTATCGCTTGTTTTGGGGTTGTGAGGCGCATAAGGGCAGCAAAGCGCATTATTAATTCAAATACTTGATATCATAGCTAGTAAAAGGCAATTCAAATTTCTAAACCATGACTGAATTACTACAGCAAGTTATTTCAGAAATTGAAAAATTACCAGCAGAAGAACAAAATGCAATTGCTACCCGTCTTCTCGCAGAAATCAAAAATGAGCAAGGTTGGAAAATTCGTTTTGCAGCTACAACAGATAATCAGTGGGATAGTATAGCTGAAATGGTGCGTCAGGAAATAGCATCTGGTGAGATTACTCCTCTCGATGAAGTTTTTCCCCCTCAACCATGAAGTCAAGCGTAACAAATACATTTCGTCAGCAACTTGGTCAACTTCCTGCAACAGTTAGGAAACAAGCAACTAAAACATACCGCTTGTGGCGTTTTGACCCTTATCATAATAGTCTTCAGTTTAAAAAAGTGAGTCAGCGTCAACCAATATACTCCGCTCGTGTGGGAATCAACTATCGCGTTCTCGGATTATTAGAGGAAGATCATATCTACTGGTTTTGGATAGGTACTCATGCTGAGTATGATGAGTTACTTCAGCGATTATAAAAAGACAAAATTTTCCATCAACGTATTCAGCGAAATTCCTTTTAAACTCGCTAACTCTGCTAAATATTCAATCCGTTGTGCTTGCTGTTTTTCAATCTGTTCAGTTAAGCGCAATAATTCTTTATATTCATCATTGCTAAGAGTTTTTACATCTCTTTTAGCGATTAAATTGTTGTAAGATTTTTGAATATCTAACGGAATACCCTGATTAATCTTTAACAATAATTCTGACTCCCGTTGCATTGTTGACATAATTTTTTATCTCATCAACTAATATATTAATATTATCATCCGTTCGGTTAAAAAATACTTCAAATCCCATGACTTTTCCCAATTACCCAATTACGTCGGAAAAACCGCGCTAGTGCTGATTCTTCCAAAGATAAATAAATTGGTCTACCATGGGGACAAGTGCGCGGGTTGCGGGTACGTTGCCAATTATCTAATAAGGTCTGCATTTCTGGTAAACTCATTTTTGTGCCATTACGAATTGCACTCCGACAAGCAACTGCAATTTGAGCAGTTTGTAAGTCTCCCCCCCAACTTAATTCTAAAATTGCCTCAGCACAATCTTCTCTTTGTTTTAACATGGTTGGGATGTTCCGCACGCAAAAAATTTTATCACCAAATGGTTCTATATCTAAACCAATACGTTCTAATTGGGAAACCTGCGCTGGTGATAATTGATAAATAATAATTGGGGTTTCTACAGGTACTAATTGCCAGTGATCACATAATTGTTCATATAATACTCGTTCATGGGCTATATGTTGTTCTACTAACCACATTCCCCCAGAATGTTCAGCAACTATATAAGTATTACTCAGTTGAGCAATTGCTTTTAAATGGTTTTGAGTTTCATTGTTTTCAGAATTTTGAGAATTTTGAGAATTTTGAGAATTGAATCTATATTCACCTTTAGATTCTGCTACTTTTAATAAATTACTAATTCTGCTAGTGTGAACTGATTCTTTAATATTAGTTTCGGAAATCCTCAGAGATTTGTTGATAGCTGCGGTAATTTGTTCTTGCCAAAAAGGTAGATCATGCAGATATATTTCTGTTTTGGCTGGGTGGCGATTCCAGTTAATTTGCTCAGGAGGAATATGCAAATGTAAAAAACACACGGGATAGCGATCGCGTGGTAATGTTTTATGGAAAGCTGATAAGATATTCTGTTCTAATTCTGGTGATTTAATTATCCTGCCATTAATTGCCACTTTCACCCAATCCAAACGATGACGATGACATCTATCTGGTAAACCTATCACTAAATGTAAAGACGAATTTTCCAGATTTGGTATTTCTAAATTCACTTCATATAAATCATCTTGTCGGACTTGAGGAAGAATTTGCGGAATTAATTTTCCCACGGTTGGTGCGGGACAAATTGTAAACCATTCTTTGTCATTTTGCCACACTTGATAATGAACATGAGGATGACATAAAGCTATTTGTTGAATTATCCCTTGTACAGCTTTTAATTGCTGATTTGTCGCGGGTAAACCTTGACGACGGGCTGTACAATTAGCAAATAAATTATTCACTGTCACCACGGTACCAGGGGCAATAGCAGCAATATTTACTTCTGTTACTTCCCCTTCGTTATTATAAACAATTCGCCAGCCTTCACTTCCTCCTAAAGGACGACTTAAAACTTCTAAATTTGCTAACGTTGTTAAACTATGTAGTGCTTCACCACGAAATCCTAAACTGCTAATTTTCCATAAGTCTGCACTAGAATGAATTTTACTTGTACTGTGTGCAGTTGCAGCTTGTTGCAAATCATCCAAATTCATACCACAACCATTATCAGCTACCCGAACTCGCCATAATTGTGGCCATAAAGAAACTACAATGCGCGTTGCACCAGCATCTAGGGAATTTTCTACTAACTCCCTGACAACGGCCACCAAAGAGTCAATTACTTCTCCTGCCGTAATTAAATATACAACTTCTGTTGGTAAAGCTTGAATAGTAGATACCATCATGAGGAATTAAAATTAAAAATTAAGTATTTTCTAAATCTAGAAAACATTAGCCTACAATATTATGATTGCAAAAAATTAATTTCTAAATTCTGCTGTCATTCTAAAGAAATAAGAATTAATAGGGGATATTTGCTAAATTTTTTATAGATTAGACAGCACGAAAAGCTTATGAGTATTAATTTAGTTGCTGATGTTAACGACTTAAAGACCAATCTGCAATGGGGACAACCTGCTTTTACAATTATTGATGTGCGCGATCGCTCAAACTATAATCATAGCCGCATCACCGGGGCAATTTCTATCCCCCTCAATGACTTAGAACATCGCGCCCAAACTTGCTTACATAGAGAACGCCAAATTTACATTTATGGTGAAAATGACAGCCAAGCAGCACAAGCCGTCAGAACCTTACAATTCCTTGGTTTTACAACAGTAGCCGAACTTGTAGGTGGTTTACAAGCCTGGAAATCCATTAACGGCGCTACAGAAGGAACAGACGGTTAACAACTGTACTCAAATCAACCAAAAAGTTAGGCTAACCGCGTAAATTTAGTCACCACTCCCACCCCTTTCAGATGTGGAAGTGGTTAAAGTTCACAGATGGTAATCTGATTAAAACTAGTTTTACGGTGAAGTGGGGCATTCAAACTTATACCCTACACCACGTATCGTCTGGATTAACGTTGATTGGTTGGGATCTAACTCAATTTTCTTGCGAATTTGACCAATATGGACATCTACAACCCTTTGATCCCCGACGTATTCATAGTCCCAAACTTGTTGGATGAGTTCGGCCCTTCGCCAAACCCGGCCTGGATGACTAGCTAAAAAATGTAACAAGTCAAATTCCAGCGCTGTTAAAGGGATGGTCTCATTATTAACCATTACTTCCCGTCGCACAGAATCAATTATGACCTTTTCAAAGACTAAGCGCTGCTGTTCTGTATTAGCTACAACCCGCTGTCTCCTCAAAATTGCGGCTACTCTCACCTCTAATTCTCCCAAACCAAATGGCTTGGTCAGGTAATCGTCAGCACCCTTAGAAAAACCGCGAATTTTATCGGCTTCATCTGTCCTGCTAGTCAGCAGTAGCACAAATACACCACTACGATTTTGCATTTCTTGACAGAGATTAAAGCCAACTACATCTGGTAAATTCACATCCAAAATCACCAAATCGGGGTTAAATTGCTCAAATACGGCTAGGGCCATTTTACCATCTTCGGCGGACTCTACTTGATAATTTTGTTGCAGCAAAAAACGTTGGATTAAATTCCGAACCGCAGAATCGTCGTCAACTACAAGAACCTTGGCAGCAGCCATGACCATTATTTTTCACAAAAGTTCATAACATTAACAAACATGATTGCCTAAGAACCCAGGTTCTACTTTGGCAGTAATTCAATATCTACAGGGGACACAGATGATGATCCAGATTATTTGATTGACGCTCCCCACCCTATAGAGGAATGGGGCATTGCGGCAATTCTTGATAAATTAAATAAATTTTTAGATCATTTTTGGATCAATTAAACAAACTCATGCTAGTATTGTCCTCAAGGGATAAAATAATTCGTCTAATTAGTTCAAGATACAGCATATTGCAAGTCAATGAGGTAAAAGTTGGAATCACGAAGCCTTGCAGCTAAAGGGTTTTACCCCTCAAAGCTGCTGTATATGATCCAAATCTTGACAATTAAACGTTAAATATGGAATCCTTTGTATAATAAAAATATACACAAGTGTTGGAGATCATGCACTCCCTAAAATTAGAACTAAAACTTAAACAAAAGGTTCTGAGTTATATGGTTGTGCTGGTTTTTATGATTTGGTGTAGAATTATTGCATACCCATTGCCAGATCGAAATTTACTCCTGTGGCTTTAAACCCGTCCGCGGGCTGGTTTAAAGCCACAGAAGCAAGCAGTAAAATCTCCTATTTATTTTAGGTTGAGTATTCTGTGTAAATTTCGTTTTTTGGATTTGTTTTGATCAATATAAAACCTAAAGTTGTTTTCTTGCAAAATAAAGAGTGCCGCTGAATTAAGGCTGAAGTAATAAACTCCCATGAGTGATCAAAGTCCCTACGAAAAAATTGGGGTATCAGAAGACGCAAGCTTCGATGAAATTCAGGAAGCTCGAAATCGCCTATTAGAAAAATATGGTGGTGAGAGTAATAGCCGAGAAGTCATTGAAGCAGCTTATGATGCGATTTTAATGGAGCGCCTGCGGATGCGCCAAGAAGGGAAAATCAAAGTACCTGAGCGAATCCGATTTCCAGAGATGCGAGTTCGTTCTATTCCCCAAGCAGGTTTAACCCCGAACCAACAAGCTCCTGAATGGCTACAAAGAAGTTTGGATAGGCCAACATTGACCGATGTGCTATTACCAGGGGTCTGTTATCTGGGTTTGGGTGCGATTAGTCTGTTTTATCCCGGTGATACTGAGCAGGTTTTGCAACTGGCATTGGTAGTTGGGGTGGGTGTTGGTGTTTACTTCCTCAATCGCAAGGAAGGCAAATTTGGTCGAGCAGTTTTATTCACGCTGGTTAGTTTAATTATCGGCTTAATTGCGGGCGGTTTAATTGCTGGCTGGATATTACCACTACTATTACCATTGATAAATTTGACAGCGAATCAATTTTCAACGCTTTTGACTTTCATATTAATCTGGTTAGTAAGTAGCTTTTTACGTTAGTTAATGGGTAATTGGTTAATGGCCGATTACCCATTATTTTTATCGCTACTACTTAAAGAGATAATCCACCACAGTTTTTAAGTCTGGAAGAATCATATCAGGTTGATATGATGCTAGTTGGGTGCGATCGCGGATACCAGACTCAACAGCAATAATTTTAATATCATGTTTTTTGGCGGCCGCGATATCGGCTTCTGTGTCCCCTACCATCCAAGTATCAGCCGCAGGGGGGAGTTCGGCTAATGCTTTAGCCATTAATAAAGGTTTATCTTCGACATCACGGGTTTTTACATAGTCATTACTGAGACAATAACGGCGGTTTTCCGGGAAAAACTCACCTAAATTGTGCTGACCAAAAGCATAGTCTAATTCTCGTACCCTCCGCATAGTCATTACAGCTAAATCAACACCAGCAGCCTGAACTTTACTAAGTGCTTGTAATGCAGTGGGGATCAAGGTATCATATTGGAAGTAGGGTAGAGTATGGACTGTTTGTTTGCGGATTTGGGTGAATTTTTGCCCTTGTTGGGCATCTAAACCCGATTTTAACGCAATTTGAAGTTCAGGAGTATGCGATCGCTTCAGTTGCCAAAATTCGGCTTTAGAAAGTTCTGTAATTGTTTGTCCCGGATATCGGGTTTTCTCTAGACACAACTGATAAACACGGTAATATCGTTCTGAAACATCCATAATTGGACCGTCAAAGTCAGTAATTAATCTCAGCATGAGTAGATAATTGAATATAGATCCCCGACTTATTGGAGAAGTCGGGGATCTGAGTTTACATTAATAATTGTAACTGTGAACCTTGCTGATTTTTACTCACTTCAATTCTGGCTTGAAACGCTTCTTTTAAGTGGGGCATATGAGTTACAGTTAAGATACAGGCAAAATCAGATGATATGGCATTAATAGCAGCAATTAGACGATCGCATCCTTCCCCATCTTGAGTACCAAAACCTTCATCTACTACTAATAATTGTAATGATGCCCCTGCTCTTTGTGCCAATAATTTGGCTAAAGCTAAACGAATAGCAAAATTAATTCTAAAAGCTTCTCCTCCCGAATAAGTTTCATAAGACCTTGTTCCCCTAGCGTCAGCAATTAAAATATCTAATGTATCTATTAATTTAGCATTTTTCTTACTGGATTTGCCACTACGTCCGGCTTTTTGGGTGATAAATTGGACGTGAAATTGATTTGCACTCAATCGAGAAAGTAATTGATTGGCCTCTGCTTCCAATTGGGGTAAAACATTTTCAATCATTAAAGCTTGAATCCCATTTTTCCCAAAAGCTTGAGCTAATTCTTGATAAACACGCTGTTGCTGTTTACAAATTTGCAATTGTTCTATTTCTTGTTCATATTGATTTTGTAAAGTTTCCAATTGCAGCGACATTTGTTTTAATTGTCCCAAATGAGAGATTTTATTATCTAGTTCTCGTCTGCGATTTGCTATTTGCTGTTCTAAATTATTAATTTGCACTGTGGGGTTAGCACTGTCAGTTAATTGTTTGACAATATCATCAATTTGTTGAGTTAATATTTCTCTTTCTTTGTCAACTCTTGCTAATGAATCTCCTAAATCTTGCCATTTATTTCTTAGTTGGGGATCTTGTTCTTGTGCCGATAATAATTGTTGATGACGTAACTGCCAACTTTGCCCTTGACGCACACTTTGACGCAGATAATTATGCTGTTCTGAACTATAGCCAATTTCCGCAATTTGCTGTTCTAGACTAGCGATTTCTCTCGCACCATCAGAATCAGTTTTTTCCTGTTGAATTTGCAATTTTAATTGAGTAATATTTGCTGTCAATTCTGGTTTTCTAGCTGCTAGTTTTTTCTGCCTTTTTATTGCTTCTTTAATTTCTCCTTGTTTAATTTCTGCCCAGCGCAATCTTTCTACCTCATTCCGAGCGAGGGCGTGATCTTGTTCACTATAATTAAGTTGTTGAATATATTGATCTAATTCTTGAATTTCTGCTTGTTTTTCCGGTGCATAATCACCAGTTTGTAAGCAAATTTCTAACTGTTCTTTTTCGGAAATAACTTGTATTAATTGTTGTTGGACATCCATTATAGCTTGTAACTGTGCTGCTAATTGTCCCCGTTGTTCCCGCAATAAATCATAACCAGATAACTTTTGGTCTATTTCCCGATATTCTTGTCTGAGTACCTGAATTTCCCGATCTGAAACCGCAATTTGTTCCCGTACTACCCAAAATTGTCCTTGGGTATCTTCATATTCTGATTGAGTTTTTTCAACAACTCGACTCCAATGATGTTCATTTAAAGGACGTTCACATAAAGGACAAGTAGCATCGGGATTTTGTAACATTTGCAGTTTTTGTTCTAGTTCTGCTAATAACTTTTCATAATCTCTTTGGTGAGCTTGTAAACGTTCAAAAAAATGTCGTCTTTCCTGTCCTTTTTCCTTGACTCTTTGCAGATAAACTCGCTTTTTATCTAGTTCTTCAATTTTCGTTTCTACCTCTGTTATTGCTTTTTCTATTTGGGGTTGACGATGATATTGATTTTCTAATTTCTTTTCCGCAGCTTGCATTTGCTCCAACCGTGCTACTAAAGTAGCATGATCCCGATCTAATTGAGTTTGCAAACTTGCCCTTTGTTGTAATAATGGTGTTACTTGCATTTGCAATTGATCTAAATTAGCTAAATGCTGACGGGCGTTATTTAATTGTAATAAAGCTGTTTCTATATCTCCAGATTTACTCAGAGTTTGGACAATTTCTAGTTCTTGCTGTTCCAAAGCTGCTAATTCTGCTTCAGCTTTTTGCAATTGGCGTTCTAAATCTTGAATTTGTTTATATAGCTGTTGTTGTTTTTGTTGTTTTGAATTGGTAGCGCGGGTATGTTGTTCAAATTTGGCCGCAAAAATTTCTTCTTGGGATCGCAAATTTTGATATTGAGTATAACCGGCTTGAATATCATTTTGTTGACTTAAAATCTTTTCTAATTCTGTTAATTGGGATTTAACAGATAATTGTTCTTGTTTTAAGCGATCGCTATCTTGGCTAAAATTATCATATCGTTGGCGCACAAAATTTAATTGTTGTTCCCAATTTTGTCTTTGATGTTGAATAACCTGTAAACTTTGTAATTGGTTATTCTCAAAAGTTTGTACCTGTTGTAAATCCTGTAGTTGCGCTTCTAACTCAGCCCGTTGGTTTTCCGTTGTTTCTCGTTCTTGGAGTTGAATTTTGATGTTTTCCAAAGAACGTTCTAATTCCTCCCCTCGTCCCTTGAAAAGTTTAGAATTGTCCTTGGCTCGTTCTTCTAACTCATCATACTGATTTAATTTTAATAATTCCGCTAAAATTTCCTTACGTTCGGTGGGACGTTTGAGCATAAACTCGTCGGCTTTCCCTTGACGCAAATAAGCAGAATTAATAAAAGTCTCATAATCTAACTTAATATGTTCGAGAATTACATCCTGAGTGGCTTTTAAACCCTTACCCGTCAAAGGACGAAACCCCGCAGGAGTTTCAATTTGAAATTCTAAAATGCTAGTTCCACCCCTGACCCGGTTGCGAATTACCCGATAAGTTTGCTGACCACTTTGGAAAGTGAAATCAATTCGGACTTCTTTTGCACCAGCATGAATTACATCATCTTCAACATTAGCACGGCTTTCACCCCAAATTGCCCAAGTGATAGCTTCTAAAAGAGAAGATTTTCCCGCACCATTAGAACCACAAATACACGCCGTATGCAAACCGCTAAAATCTAAAGCTGCATCACGGTAACTGAGAAAGTTTTTAATGATAAGTTGAACTGGAATCATTCAAGCTATTGTGCCACATTGACAATTTTGATCGTTAACAGTACAGATGCACTTTTTGTTAGTTTAGCTATCTAGTAGGCATATTTCTAGTTTTAAAGACATCAATTTTACAAAAATTTACAATCTCAAGACAATTTTTTTTAAATGTCAGGGGAAGTGATTGTCAAAATTGCGGTTACTGATACAATAGGTAATATATGTGCTGAAGACATCACAATAATCAATTTTATGGACTTTGACAAGAAAGCCCTCAGTGAGCGCGACATCTGTACTAAATACATTACTCCTGCCATAGTACAAACCGCAGGGTGGGATCTACACACCCAAATCCGTGAAGAAGTCACTTTTACCGCAGGACAGATTTATGTAAGGGGGAAAATGGTCCATAGGGGTGAAAGTAAACGCGCTGATTATATTCTTTATTACAAACCTAATATCCAAATTGCTGTCATTGAAGCGAAAGATACAGCACTTCCCGGTGTTATGAGGTACAGTAACAACAATTAGTGAACCAATTTTTTAAATGTTGAGGATTCATCAAATCGAGAGCAACAGAAATAACTTTATCAACTATTTC
>NZ_JACJQS010000036.1:0-49779 GCF_014696755.1 Anabaena sp. FACHB-1391
TAATATCTAATTGCCATTCTGGAAGTTCTTGAAGGCGATAATCTAAATAATGTTGAGAAAATAAGGGTTTATTTGTGTTTTTTGTATTTGTCATGATTGGAAATCGAAAAAATCTATAGATTCACGGGAAACCCATCTAATTTGTTGTGACAAAATATCACTTATATGAATTATGAATAAGGAAATATCAAGAGTTTAATATCAGCCTAATAGGTGGATATCAAGAATATTTGATGGTAAATATATATTTTTATTATATATTTTTATTCATCATCAAACTTAATCAGACCTTTTTGTACACCCTCATCCATTAAATTCATTGTTTAACCTGATCAAATATTGTTATGAGATTAATATTATCACATTACAGTTACATAAAATTAGCTGATTAAATATTAAGATTTATTAATAAACATGATCAGAATCAGGATGTCCAGGATGAAAGGATAAACAGGATAAAAAAGATATTTTATCACCAATTACCTATTATTCATCACCAAATTACCAGCCTCAACCAGATGAATGACAACTTGAGTTATTATAAATTAGAGATTTTTTGAAAATCCTGAATTTCTACATTTAAGAACCATTACTTTTATGAATTTTCGTGATGAGTTTAAATTGTTACTTCGCGCTCGGTATCCATTGATTTATATTCCCACCTATGAAGAAGAACGGGTAGAAGCTACGATTCGAGAAGAAGCCATCAATCAAGGTAATCGTCCGGTGTATACTTGGGATTTTGTAGACGGTTATCAGGGAAGTCCTAATGATGTGGGATTTGGCAAACGTAACCCGTTACAGGCCTTAGAGTTTGTAGAAAAATTGACTCCTGCTGCCCCTGCGGTGTTGATTTTGCGAGATTATCATCGTTTTTTAGATGATGTGGCCATTTCTCGTAAACTCCGTAATTTAGCCCGACTATTGAAGTCGCAACCGAAAAATATTGTTTTATTATCCCCCCGCGTCGTTATTCCTGATGATTTAACAGAAGTGCTAACGGTGGTGGAATTTCCCCTACCTAACGCAGGGGAGATCAAAACAGAGGTAGAAAGGTTATTACAAACCACGGACAACCCTCCTGGTGGTAAGTTTTTGGATGATTTAGTGCGTTCTTGTCAAGGGTTGTCTATGGAAAGAATCCGTCGGGTGTTAGTACGGGCGATCGCATCCCATGGACAATTACAACCAGAAGATGTAGATTTAGTCTTAGCAGAAAAGCGCCAAACTATCCGCCAAACTCAAATTCTCGATTTTTATCCCGCAACTGAGGAAATTACTGATATTGGGGGACTAGATAATTTGAAAGATTGGTTAATTCGTCGCGGTGGTTCTTTTAGTGAAAAAGCTCGACAATATGGTTTACCCCACCCCCGTGGGTTAATGTTAGTAGGAATTCAGGGAACTGGTAAATCCTTGACCGCTAAAGCGATCGCCCACCATTGGCACTTACCACTGTTACGCTTAGATGTAGGGCGGTTATTTGGCGGTTTGGTGGGTGAGTCCGAATCTCGCACCCGGCAAATGATTCAAGTGGCAGAAGCGCTCGCCCCCTGTATACTATGGATTGATGAAGTTGATAAGGCTTTTTCTGGCTTGGGTAGCAAAGGTGATGCAGGTACTACTAGCCGGGTATTTGGGACTTTTATCAATTGGTTAGCCGAAAAAACCTCCCCTGTGTTTGTTGTGGCTACCGCTAACGATATTCAAGCCTTACCACCAGAAATGTTAAGAAAAGGGCGATTTGATGAAATTTTCTTTGTTGGTTTACCTAGTCAGGAGGAACGAAAAGCAATTTTTTATGTCCATTTATCCCGATTACGTCCCTATAATTTGAACAGCTATGAGATTGATAGGTTGGCCTACGAAACTCCCGATTTTTCCGGTGCAGAAATTGAGCAAACGCTAATCGAAGCCATGCACATTGGCTTTAGTCAAAACCGTGATTTCACAACTGATGATATTTTAGAAGCTGCTAGTCAAATTATCCCCTTAGCGCGAACCGCTGTCGAGCAAATTCAAAAACTCCAAGAATGGGCCGCAGCTGGTAGGGCCCGTCTAGCTTCAAAATATACCCCTTTAAATCAACGTATTCAACGTCAAGAAAAGAATTAAAAATTAAAAATCTTGTACCTATTGCCTATTCCCCACTATATGTTTAAAAACTTACTTAAATTTATACTCGGTCAACTTTTAGCGATCGCGGTTCTATTAGGTACTGGCTTGATAGTTGCCCTCTATTTTGTCAACCGTACTGCCGTAAATCCACCCAAGCCGATGTTTGCTAACGATAATCCTACAAACCAAATCACAAAGCCTAAAGCCATTGCCAAACCTAAACCTGAGAAAAAAGTTACTTCTAGCCCAGTACCTACACCTACTCCCACAAAGTCACCCAATTCATTACCACCAGGTGCTTATCCAGGAATTGTTACTTGGCCAGAAGGGTTAAGTATGAGAGCAGAACCAGATATAAATTCTCCCAGTACAGGAGGAGTTGGCGGTAATAAAAAAGTTATTATGTTAGAGGAAAGTACGGATAAAAAATGGCAAAAAATTCGCATTGCTGATACTAATCAAGAAGGTTGGGTAAAAGCAGGTAATATTCAACGTTCTCAGTAAATGAATTTTAGATTTTAGATTTTAGATTTTAGATTTTGAATACTCAATTAAAAATGTATTAATTGCTAACAAAACCGCGTTTAATTTGTTCGCGTTCAATGGCTTGAAATAAAGCCATAAAGTTACCTTCTCCAAAACCTTGGGCTAAAAGACGACGTTCAATAAATTCAAAGAAAAAAGTTGGTTGTGAGAAAATTGGTTGGCTGAAAATTTGCAATAATAGTTGCCCTTCCCTCGCATCTTCATGCCAGTCTACCAAAATTTCCTGCTGGGCGATCGCTTTTAATTCTTGAGGTGATAGGGAAAATTTATCTCGTTTTTGTAACTGGGAATAGTAATTTTGAGAAACGGAAAGAAAGGATAAACCAGCAGCGCGAAAACAAGCAATTGCATTAACAAGATTTGGTATCAGTAAAGCAATATGTTGAATACCTGCCCCTTTATTCACCTCTATAAATTCCTGAATTTGCGAACTAGGTGACGCTGGTTCATTAATTGGTAATTGGATATTTCCATGGGGAGAAATCATGACCCGACTATGCAAACCAGAACGATCAGTTTTAATTTTAAAACTTTGTTGAGGGTGGAAATCAAAAATGTTTTGATACCAATTAACAGCGGTTTCTAACTCACCAACTCCCACATTCAAAACTAGATGATCAATTGCGGTAATAGCATCATGTACTTGCTCCCTCTTACCTGTTACCTCTTGCCTGATTTCGTCCTTATTTCTGGTAATTAATGTATGATTCAAACTACCCCACGCAGCAATTTTAGCATACTTACAAAATCCAGTATGAACAACCGGTTGGAGAACTTTTGCACCATTGCTGATGGCCTTTGCTGTCAATGCTTCCACATCATCAACAACAAAGGCTATATCAGCCACACCAGGAGGATGTTGACGCAAAAATTCAGCCACAGGGCTAGTAGGTAAAATCGGGGAAGAAAGTAAAAAGCATACAGAGCCACTTTTTACTACTTTTGTACAAGTATGCAAGGATTTTTGATGGTGAGAAAGACCTGGAAAAATGCCCTCATTTACTGCTTGAAAACCAAGACAATATACAAACCAATCTCTCCACCTTACTGCATCTTCAACATAGAAGTGAACATGATCAACCAGCATAACTTATTCAAAATCAAGTATTCAAAATCAAGTCTTCAAAATCAAGTATTTATGATCAGCTTTCATCTGTTAGATACTAGAAAAATAAATGGCTCTCAGGTTGAATATTAATTTCCATTGGTATAGCCTGGGGTTCAACCGATAAGGCATAGAAAATGGCATTGGCAGCAGTTTCACAACTGAGCATTTTATTCCGATCTACTTTTAAATTTACCTGATCCCAAAAAGGAGAATCTATTCCCCCAAAGTAAAACAGCGTTATCTTCACTCCAAAGCGTTTCAGTTCTTCTGCTATGGATTTACTAAAACCCACTACACCAAATTTAGAAGCAGAATAAGCCGCAGCCATGGGCATAGAATGTTTACCCAGAATACCGACAACGTTACAAATATGACCAGATTTACGTTTTTGCATCTCTTTCGCTGCCGCCTGAGTGGTGTAAAAACAGCCTTTTAAATTCAAATTTAGCATTTTCTCTAAATCTGCTGGTTCAATGGTGTTGTAGGCTTTAAGAATGCCCGCTCCGGCTGCATTTACTAAGACATCAATTTGTCCAAACTGGCTTATTGTCCTTTGGATTAATGTATCTACTTGTTGAGGTTGAGTAATATCAGTGGGAACTATAAGTACATTTCCAGGTGATCCCGGTAACTCAGTTGCTAATGTTGCTAAATTTTCCGCGTTTCTAGCTGCGAGTACCAACCTCACCCCTGTGGGTGCTAGTTGACGAGTCAGGGTTGCACCAATACCACCAGTAGCACCGACAATGACAATAACTTTATCTTGTAGCATCACACTATTTACATTTCTTTACAGACTATATTTATCATATACAGGACTTAGGCAAAATAGAACGAAAGTAGGGGTTTTCTTCAGAAAAAAAACGCCAAAACTAGTTAATGTCCGGTTTGTCCACATTTATCCGATTTGCGGATGATTTTGATAGTCCCTTACCTAAAGATATTTTCAATGAAAAAATTAGATGCTCCCCAATTAGTGCTGAAGGTTTTATCAACATGGACAGAAAATCATTTCCCAGTCGTGAAGAAAGTAGACATTAAAGATAGAAAAATTTTGATTCAGAGAGGTAAGTATTCAGCTATAGCAATTGTTCATGTCCAAATCCCCGACTTCAACAGACAAATTTATCATTTATGGATATAATAAATCAAATGAGTCGGGGATATTATCGCCTCACATGAATTATTATCCAGACAGATTTAATAGGAGCAATCATAGCTCATGAGTTAGTAGAATTGCAACTACAGAAAACCAATCTAGTTTTAAGTTATAGAGTATTTTATATCTGTTTAAATTTTCGGTTTGTTCCTTTACTTCTTTGCGTCTTTGCGGAATATAAAAATATTCATCTTAGACTGGTGATTTGTGTTTGTATTTTACAGCTAAAAGTGCTACAACCTAGTTAATCATCTGCTCATTTAAGATTCAAAAACCCTATGTTAGCAGGCACAATTTTACAGAATGGAAAATATACCATCCTCCAGGAAATAGGGCGGGGCGGATTTGGTGTTACCTTTAAAGCTATGCACCACTATTTAGGTCAAGAAGTGGTAATGAAGACTATCCATGAACACTTGCGACAACATCCCGATTTTCCCAAATTCCAGCGCCAATTTCAAGAGGAAGCCAAAAGATTAGCTACTTGTGTTCATCCTCACATTGTCCGGGTAAGTGACTTTTTTCAGGAAGACAGTCTACCTTATATGGTAATGGAATACATTCCCGGAGAGACTTTAGGTACAGCATTTGTATTACCAGGAATACCCCTACCAGAAGCCACAGCTATTCATTATATCCGCCAAATAGGCGCGGCTTTACAGGTAGTACATCATAACGGTTTATTACATAGAGATGTTAAACCAGATAATATTATTTTGCGTCAAGGAACTCAGGAAGTAGTATTAATTGATTTTGGTATTGCTAGAGAATTTAATGACGGGGCAAAACAGACACACACAAGTTTGGTCAGCGAGGGTTATGCACCTATTGAACAATATTTAACTCAAGCACCACGCACAGCGGCCACAGATGTTTATGGGTTAGCGGCGACCTTATATGCACTATTAACAGCACAAGTTCCCATACCTGCATTATTGCGCGATCGCCAGAAAATGCCATCTCCCAATGAGCTACAGCCCAATCTCAGCGCGGCTGTGAATGAAGCAGTGATGCGGGGAATGGCTATAGAACCCCAATTTCGGCCTACTACAGTCGCAGAATGGCTACAAATGCTGCCAGTAAATGGGTTAAATGTCATATCACCAATTTTACCTACTCAAGCAGTACCTACTATTAATTTATCGGGTTTAAAATCAAAAGATTTACATAAAAAAGTTACTCCTCTTCCCATTTCTACACCATCAATCATCAAGAAAGTCCCTGCTATTAAACAAAAAGCCAGTGTACCCAAGGGAGTTATTGGTATTAGTATCGCTTTACTTGCAGCTACAGCGGGATTTAGCATGATTCGGACATCATCAAAATCTGATTTAGAATCATCACCTAAACCGCTTGTTGAACAAACTACTTACGAATCTAACACACCCAAACCCCTTGTCGAAATATCACCATCACCTGAAAGTAAAAATGAAAGTCAAAATGACAGTCAAAATGAAAGTCAAAAGACTCAAACCTCATATTCTAGGGAATCTATACCAGTGCGTAGTTTGAGAAGAAGAAGGAAAAATGTGATTGTTTCTCCAGAACCAACTCCTACTAGTAATAGTAGTAATAGCAGTTATGAAGAAAAAGCACCTCAAGATAACTCTCAACCCACTCCAACTCCTGATACAACAATAGAGAAATCAACACCAGTTGTTACTTCTTCACCATCTTTAGTGGACACTTTGCGTGAGGCTAAAGAATCGCAGAAAACCCCTCCTCCAGTCCCAAAAAATACCGTACCAGAATCCAATCAAAATCAGGTATTACCCTCATCTTCACCAGAATCTCGTCCCGTAGTTATCCCCCAGAAGGAATCTCAACCAGCAAATTCTTCTTCTGTGGAAGTCCCAACCCAAGAAACAAACCAAAATCAAGCACCGGAAAATCAACCGCAAAAGGTAGAAAAATTGCCACAAAAGGTAGAAAATCAACCGCAAAAGGCAGAAAAACCACCACAAAAGGTAGAAAAACCACCACAAGATGCAGAAAAACCACCACAAGATGCAGAAAAACCACCACAAGATGCAGAAAAACCGCCGCAATAAGCGGTAAATTCAACGGAGAGGGGGGGATTCGAACCCCCGTTGAGTTTCCCCAAAACGCATTTCGAGTGCGTCACCATCAACCACTCGGACACCTCTCCAAGAAATTATGATTAATTGCGATTATAGCACAACAAGAAAGAAAATTTCTGTGTGTGTTTTAGGTCAATCTGCCATAACGTGCTGTCATTGCACTTTCAGGATGAGATTGATTATATAACCAAGCCCACATTTGATCACCAAAGGAAAAATGCCACCATTCTCTAGGATTACGTTGAAATCCAGCTTTTAACATGACATTATGTAATAATTGACGGCGAGTATGGTAGGTTTGATGACTATTAATATAATAATCGGGATGCGATCGCTCGGACATTTCATCAATGGGTGAACCCATATCCACAATTTCCCCGGTATCATTGACTAAGGTAATATCCACCGCAGCACCCGTACTATGGGGAGGAGGGGTATTCATATCCAAACTCGGTACAGCCCAAATTTCATAAACTGCTTCCCAGAGTTCTTCGAGTTGCTGG
Source organism: Anabaena sp. FACHB-1391 (assembly GCF_014696755.1). Lineage (NCBI taxonomy): Bacteria > Bacillati > Cyanobacteriota > Cyanophyceae > Nostocales > Nostocaceae > Anabaena > Anabaena sp. FACHB-1391. Next base: position 7,516 of record NZ_JACJQS010000036.1, read on the forward strand.
GGTGACAATTCTGCTGCTGTTAAACCCCGATTTCGCAACGCTTCCCTAAAACTATAATCTACCATAAATTGTTGGATAGCTACGGGACGATAAGCATCGAATATTTGAATGTACCAATGGGGATTTGTAAATTGTAAATAATTTTGCGCCTGAATCAAATTGGAAATTACACTTTCGCGTAAATAATAAGGTGAATGTTCCCCATAATTAGCACCTAACTTTTGATAAGGGTGAGGAGATTCTACCGCAAATAATTCTAGAGGAATTTTAACTAAAGGTTCACCACATTCAATAATGGGGATTTGGTGGTATGGACGCATTTTAATTGCTAATTTGATCTAAGATTTCGGAGTTTGTAACAGTTTGTATAATGCCAGTATAAATATGTTTCGCGCAAAGTTTGAGATTTTGAATTTTTCGTTACAAGTGTTCATGTTCACAACAAGATTTTTCCTTCACATCTGGAACAGGATCATAACCTCCTGGATGAAAAGGATGACAGCGTAAAATCCGCATAATAGCCATCCAACTACCCCGAAACACCCCAAACCGTTCAATTGCTTGAATCGCATACATAGAACAAGTCGGTTGAAAGCGACAAGTGGGGGGAAACAGAGGAGAAATAAATAAACGATAACCCTGAATGAGCCAAATCAATAACATTTTCATACCCAAACCTTATAAAGTAGGATTAAAGTGAAAAATACCCCTATTTGACATTGTTTAACACATTTCTCGGCTTGGAAACCATTTCTCCATTATCGCTGCAAATTGCCCCCGCTGCGGTTTGGGTGGGATTAATTATCTGCATTGCTTGGGTAGTATATCGTTTTACTGATAGTGAAACGGAAATCATTCGTAAAATCGTGCATATTGGCATGGGTAACGTGATTTTAATTGCTTGGTGGTTAGATATTCCTGCTTATGTAGGAATTACAGCTTCAGTTTTGGCGAGTATTATCACCTTGCTATCCTATAAATTCCCCATTCTTCCTGGTATTAATAGCGTCGGTCGTCATAGTTTGGGAACATTTTTCTATGCTGTGAGTATTGGGGTTTTAGTGGGTATTTTTTGGCATTTACACCAACCTGAATACGCTGTTTTAGGGATTATGATTATGGCTTGGGGAGATGGATTAGCTGCTTTAATTGGTAAAGGTTTTGGTAAACATAAATACATATTTTTTGGTTCTCAAAAAAGCTGGGAAGGTTCTTTAACTGTGACTTTAATTAGTTATTTGATTTGTGTAACTATTTTACTTGTTACTCAAGGTAATATTTGGCAAACTTGGATAGTTTCTTTAATAGTTGCCTTAGTAGCCACGATTTTAGAAGCATTTTCTTTTTGGGGAATAGATAATTTAACCGTTCCTGTCGGTAGTGCTACTTGTGCTTATCTGTTATCTACAATACTCTTTAATTGTTGAATAATTGCTGGTATAGCCAAATTATGTTTCTGAAATTGGAGATATCTAAAAATATAGATATTAAATTTTGTGTTGAGTAAAAAAACTGAATAAATTCATATAATCATGATTCTCAGTAAAAATGAACAATAAACATTATCAACATTAAACATTATGGACTACAGAGATTTTATAAAATTAAGAATTATCTCTTATTTAAAACTATTTTAGTGACAAAAAACTATTTTGTCTCTACTTTTAGAAGTTATTTTGTCTCTACTTATAGAGGTAAATTTGCAAACATTACTTTCTACCCTTAGATTTATGAAATATTAGCCAACAATGCTTATAGTTGAGTTGTTAGGTAATGAAACACCTAATTACGCAAGTGAGGCTAATAATCGTGTCAAATCAAATGTTAACCGTCTTATCAGATCAAGAACAAGAGTTACTAACTGGTGGTGCTGACTTTGAACTAGCTGCTAGTAATTACGCTAACAAAGGATCACTGTTAATGGGAACCAGTGCCTCTGGTCCTCAAGGTAGCACTGCTACCTCGGCTGGTAAGGCTAATACTATACTGACTGCGGGACAAGATTTCTTAGGTTTAGGTACAGAACCTCCCGCTGGTGTCGGAGCTTTGGGTTCTGCGGTACTACCAACCGCAGGAAACGTACGTGCAATTACACCCCCAGTTGCAACACCTGGAACTCGGATCCAGCCCTAGCTAAAGCAGTCTTTTCGTAAATCTAGGCTACTAAGTCTATAAATTGCCTGCTGTCAAATTAAGCAGGACTTAGGAAAAAGAGAATGAAAATGGGGGTAATTCATAAATTACCCCTAGACAGGAATAATGTCAATACAAAAATCTACCTGTTTTTATTAAGGTGTAATCTGGTGAACTCTTTACAGCGTCAAGAGAACAATTCTTATAACTTCAATAACCCGACTACAGAAGATTTGCATATACTAGAAGCTAATGAGTTTCTTCCCCATATCGGTAAATGGATTCATATCGGTGGGGGAGTGATGATTACTATGTTTGTAGTTGCTGCAAGTCTTACCTCCATTCTTTATTATAACGTCACGGTTAAAGTTCCTGCAACTATCCGACCATTGGGAGAATTACGGTTAGTTGAATCGGCAATGACGGGAACTATTAAAAGAATTGCCGTCAAAGAAAATCAGGTAGTAAATAAAGGACAAATAATTGCTTATATTGATGACTCCCAACTGCAATCTCAAAAAAGACAACTGCAAAATACTTTTGAGAAAAGTCAATTACAACTTATTCAAGTTGATGCTCAAATTAATCAAATCAATACTCAAATAACTGCTCAAACTAACTTAAATAACCGGACTATTATAGCTACCCAAGCTGAATTAACTGGAACTCAACGTAACTATAAAGATCAACAAATTAAAGCCATTGCAGAAATGACACAAGCTAAAATAACTATAAATTTAGCAAAGGAACAATTAGAAAGATTAAAAAAAGAAAAGGTATTAATAGCCACGGTACAAGAAGCAGAAGCAGCATTAAAACTGGCTATCTTACAGAGAAATCGCTTGCAGAATATAGCTGAATCGGGAGCAATATCTCAGAATCTAGTCGAGGAAAAAGAACAAGCTGTTAAATCGGCTCAATCAAAATTAGAACAAGCTAAATTTAGTGCTAAAAATCTCCAAGAAGAAAAAGAACAAGCTGTTAAATTAGCACAAATAAACCTACAAAAAGCAAAAAGTGCCGTCAATCCCAGTAATGCAATAGTAACAGTAGCATCGGAAAGAATTAAACAAGAAAAGTCCAAAGGTGAAGCTAATTTAGCAGCTTTAAAAAAAGAAAGAGAAACATTACTTCAACAACGTTTAGAACTACAAAAACAACAAATCCGCACCAGTCAAGAACTACAACAATTAGACAATGAGTTGAATAAAAGTGTGATTCGCTCCCCAACTAATGGTACACTTATGCAACTTAAACTCCGCAACCCTGGACAGGTTGTACAACTCAGTGAAGCTATCGCTCAAATTTCTCCTGTAGATGCTCCTTTAATTATCAAAGCTCACGTTCCTGCTAAAGATATTGACAAAGTAAAAACCAGTCAAGCAGTGCAAATGCAGGTTTCCGCTTGTCCCTATCCTGACTATGGAACTCTCAAAGGAACTGTAAAAACTGTTGGTGCAGATGTTTTAGCAACCACACAAAATAATCCGAATAATTCAATTATTAGTACACCCCAATTAGCTACTTATGAAATTAATATTGAACCAGAAAGTCTATTTTTAGGAAAAGGAAATCATTTATGTTATCTCAAATCTGGCATGGAAGGACGCGCTGATATTATTTCTCGTCGGGAAACTGTACTCCAATTTATCCTGAGAAAAAGCAAGTTAATCACTAATTCATAGGTGAAAATATAGGTTGGGTTAAGGGATAGCGCAACCCAACATAAGCTTTTTTTAATTAGTTTCCTACGTCAACCCAAGGTACTAGAATACTCTTAATAATTATGTTCAATATGTTCAATATGCTCAATATTTTTAAAAATCATCAAAATTATCAGTGTACTTTACAGTTAAGTGAAGAAGACTGTGGAGCAGCTTGTTTAGTTTCTATTAGTAAGTATTATGGACATTTTTTAAGTATGATTAAAAGTCGGGAAGCTGTTGGTACTGGACAATTAGGAACAACATTATTAGGTTTAAAAAGAGGCTCAGAAAATCTCGGTTTTAATGCTAGAGCAGTTAAAGCTTCTCCAGAAATTATAGACAGAATTACAGAAATTACATTACCCGCAATTATCCATTGGCAAGGCTATCATTGGGTTGTTTTATATGGTAAAAAAGCAAAAAAATACGTTATTGCCGATCCTGCGGTGGGAATCCGTTATTTGAGCAAAGAAGAACTAACCGCTGCCTGGAATGGGGTAATGCTCTTATTAGAGCCAGATCCAGATCGTTTTTCTGACCAACCCCAAGAACAATCAAAAGGTGGAATAACGCGCTTTTTTCGCCGCATTTTACCCTATCGTGGGTTACTAACTCAGGTTTTAATGATTAATATTGTCCTGGGTTTACTAGCTTTAGGAACTCCGGTTTTGATTCAATTATTAACAGATGATGTTCTCGTTCGTGGAGATGTACAATTACTTACTGTTGTGGTTTCTGCTGTTGTCATTATGAGTTTATTTAGTGGAGGTTTACAAGTATTCCAAGCTTTAATGATTTCTCATTTTGGACAAAGATTACAATTAGGTTTAGTCTTAGAATTTGGCCGTAAACTTCTGCAATTGCCTTTAAATTATTATGAATCCCGTCGCAGTGGTGAAATTACTAGCAGACTCCGAGATATTGGCGAAATTAACCAATTAGTATCACAAATTGTGATTGTTTTACCTAGTCAATTTTTTATCGCTATAATTTCTCTTGGCTTAATGTTGTTTTATAGCTGGCAATTAACAATAGCAGCTTTATTAGTTGCTGGTTTAATGACTTTATCTACTTTACCTTTCTTGCCTATTTTGCAACAAAAAACCCGCAGTCTCTTAGTTTTAGGAGCAGAAAATCAAGGTGTTTTAGTAGAAACATTTAAAGGCGCACAAGTAATTAAAACTACCAATGCTGCTCCTCAATTTTGGGATGAATTTCAAAGTCGTTTTGGTCGTCTAGCTAATCTTGCTTTTAGTACAGTACAAATAGCAATTATCAATGGTACTCTTGCCAGAATTATATCTACAATTGGTGGCGTTCTCTTACTAGGATTTGGCAGTATTTTGGTGATTAGAGGCAATTTAAGCATCGGTCAAATGTTAGCTTTTAATGCTTTAGAAGTCAATGTTTTAGCTTTAATTAACTCATTAGTTGGCTTTGTGGATGAATATTTTCGCTCTCAAACGGCAGTTTCTAGATTATTAGAAGTTATTGATGCCACACCAGAAGTAGTAGGAGGAAGTCAAAAACCAATTGTACAAATTTCCAGCACTGCTGATATTAGTTGTGCAAATCTTAAATTTCATCACCCCGGAAGAGTTGATTTATTAGATGATTTTTCTATTCAGCTTCCGGGAGGAAAAACAATTGCTTTAATTGGTAAATCAGGTTGTGGTAAAAGCACTTTGGCTAAATTATTATCTGGTTTATATGTCCCAGATTCTGGTAATATTCGGATCGGATTTTTAAATATCCAAGATATTGCTTTAGATTGTTACCGACAACAAGTAGTTTATGTTCCCCAAGAGCCTCATTTTTGGAGTCGTTCCATTTTAGAAAACTTCCGTTTAGGCACACCTAATATTTCTTTTGAAGAGGTAGTTCAAGCTTGTGATATTGCTGATGCCGATGGTTTTATTAGTCAATTACCTAATAAATATCAAACCGTTTTAGGAGAATTTGGTGCAAATCTTTCTGGTGGACAAAGACAAAGATTAGCGATCGCTCGCGGCATTCTCACAAATCCACCTATACTAATTTTAGATGAAGCTACCGCTGGATTAGACCCTATGAGCGAAGCTAATGTTCTAGATCGTCTTTTGGGATATCGCGCAGGTAAAACCACAATTTTAATTACCCATCGTCCTAGTGTCATTCATCGCGCTCATTGGATTGTTCTCATCGAAAAAGGTCAATTACAAATTCAAGGAACTCCTGATACTTTCTTATCAAAACCTGGCGAACATTTGCAGTTTTTAACTGCATAAATTAAGGCGTAAATTAATATTTTTTAAATATTTTTTAAGCTTTTATCTTGCTACAAATTAACCAAAATTACTTACTTATGTAAGGACAAATAATATGTCTAAAAATACTCAATTTAGTCATCCTCAATTATTCAGATATCTTTCTAATGCAGAACAAGAATCTCTAATTGGTGGGCAAATATCTCCCCAATTAGATGTATTAGTTGAAGGTAATTCATTCTTCCAAAAAACTGATATTGAAACTGAGGGTAAAAATGATTTAAAACTTGCTTCAGGTGATTCTAGTTCACAAACCACTAAATATAAATTATCCCAAGTCACTATGGCACTTTCATTAACATTTGGGTTACTAACAATTAGTTCTATTGGTGATAAATTGAGTAATTTATTACCCGGTTTTCTAAATAATTTGTTTTCCTAAAATAGCCAGATTTAATTAAATTAAAACATTTTCTTGTAGAGACAGCTTTATTTTATATTCTGCTCTACATTTTCTGCTGTTTGAGTTAATAAGTAACTTTTTTGAAAAAAATAGAGTAGATAATTATGTAGTTTTGATTAGATAAATAAAATAAACAAACATGAGTTAAAAGAGAGAGATTTATCTAAATAAATATATAACCTAAGAGTAATTTAAAATGTCAAAACTTTATAACTACAGGATAATTTATTTCCCATAATAAATAGTTATAAAAGAAGTATAGGTGAATAACACCTGTTCATAGATTGAGGCTAACAATCATGTCATATCAAAACATTAAATCTGATTTACTCGTGGAGTTATCCACAGAGGAACAACAACTTCTGTCTGGGGGAAAAGGCAGACGCAGAGCAATAATCTGCTATGAGTGGAAAAAATACCGTGATCATGATCAAGATATCAGAAAGCGTGATGATCGTGATGATGATGATGATGATTGATTTTCACAAATAGCAGAGATATTAAGTGGACAAAATCCATAAATTGGGTAACCACTTAATTTTACCCTGGCATTTGAGGAAAGAGAAAGCTGATATAACCAACTCAAAATAATTAATTTTTGGAAGGTTTTGGGTAGTCTTGGATGTTCTCTTTAACCTACTACTAATTAAACTCCTAGAGATAACCATTGTTTTTCTCTTTCCTCCCTCCTCCTTCCTCATTCCTCCTTCCTCCTAATTCCTCCTAATTCCAAGCGAAGCAATTCCACTAATTGAAGCACATAATTATGTCAAACCAAAACATCACAACTGATTTACTTGTAGAGTTATCCCCAGCAGAACAACAACTTTTATCTGGGGGATGTGATAACTACAGCCCCCTACGTCGTCGACGCGTTGGAATAAAGCAGAAAGTAGAGAATAATCTAGTGTTCAATCCAGTAATCAATATATATCCTTCTGAAACACAACCTGCGGATGATTCTGATAGTAGTCAAAGTTCTTCAGACACTTAGGACAAGACCTAATGTTACTAATAAGTTAGTCCTTTAGTTTAAACTCTGGAATCATTCAAAATAGGAGAAAACTTAGGTAATTCATTCAAGATAAATCAAGTTTTGAGAATATTTAGGCATTCTCATTTGTTCTTTTCAGAGATTTAATTAAAAGTGCTGAAGATGGAAAAGTAACTGCTATTTATAGTAGTTACTTTTCTCTTTTCTTTATTCTTACTTTTTTTGGAGTAACTTATTCCCCAATATTTTCTTTTATTTTTAATCATTAAAAAAGTCTAACTCCTCAACGAGAATTAGACTTTAAATTGATTAACTAGGAAGTGATGGTTCTAATTTATATGAGATAATTACCATCAGAGACAATTGGTTTCAGTCTTGAAAAATCGGTATTTTAAGTAGGTTCGTCAGCAGGTAAATTCTGAGTTATTTCAGGTAGATTCTTAACTTTTACTGTAATAGTAGCTGGAAATTTTTGACGACCATAGACAAAATCACCTTTAGCCTCCAGAACTCCCTTCTCACTCGCACCTCCAGATAAAAGCTGTTGTTCCTGTTTAGATAACTCAACAATTAACTCAGATTCAATCTTATTAACTGACATGATTCTACCTCATCATTAACACTAATTTAATTGGCATTAGCTGGTTTACTAGCTAACAATTCAAATATAACTATCATTTATAAGAAAATCATAATTCTCAAGTTAGATCATATATCTATTTTTGCACTGTCATCAGAGATATTTTTTTCTGAGAATTTGGTTAAGACCTAAATACTTGATTATAGGAATAATATTCACAAAAACCGCATCTATTATTGAATTAACTACTGAATTAACTATAATCTATTTCACCATAAAGTATGAGATTATAATTCATACTTTTAGTTTTTTGATTTATAACTTCAGGAGAAGTGAATTTTCTCAAAATACATTTACAAATAGAAGATAGGATTACACACAGCTAATATTTTGTTTATTTAAGTGTGTAAACACTAACCTATTAATTGAGGTAAAAATCATGTTCAGTTCTAATTTACTTGTTGAATTATCCCCAGAAGAACAACAACTTTCATCTGGGGGATGTTACCACTTCCAGCCTTGTTGTAGACCTAAAAAACGTTGCTGTGACTACCAAAAAAATGATAGACATATACCCTCTGACATTTATGATATCTATCCTGATAGTGGCGATATGGAGAGGAATTAATACTCTTTTTTAGTAAGTAAACTCTATAGACTTGGCTATTCTTAATAGTCCTAGTTTTCCAGCTTTTTAGAGTTGTAAGGTGAGGAGAAATTTTTACATAAATTATCAGCACAATCTTAGTCCCTGCATCTGTAAATCTTTACATCTATTGTTGACAAATAAAACAGAAAAATACTAGATTTGTGCCTAACTTTCTCCTCTCTAATTTTTTAATATAAAAAATATTAAATAAATATATAAGTCAAAAGATAGAAATTTTAATTATTAGTTTCTAACTATAGAATCATTAATTTGATCGAAAATACCTTTATAACCTAAGAATAGGTATATGATTCATAGCTTAATTGAGGTTAACAATTATCATGTCAAATCAAAATATCTCATCTGATTTAGTGGTAGATTTATCCGTAGAGGAACAGCAACTTCTATCTGGAGGATACTATAGAGGTGGACATCATGGTGGTGGACATCATAGACATGGACATCATAGACATGGACATCATAGACATGGACATCATAGATATGGACATCATGGTGGTGGATATGATGGGGATAGATACTATCGAGGTGGATATGATGGAGATGGATATTGATAACAATCAAAGATGAAATTTACACCAAAAAAACTCTTTGATGAAGTTCATCTTTTCTTCTATTTATTACCTACTACCTTTTGCTTAGTTCCTCACCAATCCAATGTTGTAGAATCGGATTTACTAACTCAGGAGATTCATCTTGAGGACAATGGCCTACACCTTCTAAAGGAATAAACTTTTGGACTTGGGGAAAATTGGCTAACTCTCTACCTAAATTAATAGGTTCCCAAGGGTCAGCCGTTCCCCATAAAATAATTACTGGACAAGATATTATAGCTAATAAATCCTCCGGTAAAGGACCACTGGAATAAGCAGTAAAAGCTAAAAATACAGCCGCAGCCCCAGGATCTTTTGCCGGTGTCATTAAAATATCTACTAACTCATCTGTTACTGTTTCCCTCTGAGCATAAGCTTGTAAAAGAATATTTTTAACTGTCCTTGGTTGAGCTAACTGACTAAAAAAGAAATTACCTACAGATTCAATCGCCAAAAAGTTTTGTAAAATTGGCGTACCAAAACGTTTTATCCAAGGTAAACTTAGACGTTTACGATCATGCAATAACCGCAAAGAACAGTTAAGCAAAGCGGTTCCCAAAGCCATATCTGGGTCAATTACCGCCGCTTGCATAGCGACAATACAACCGATAGAATTACCGATGAAAAAAGCTGGTTCACCAATGACCTCCCGGCAAAAATCAGCTACCTGTTGTCCCCAGGTTTCTAATGTGTAGGTAATTTTTTCCCCCGGTTTAGGTTTAGCCGAACCACCAAAGCCAATTAAATCAATGGCATAAACCCGACAGGTTACAGCTAAAGCGGGAATATTTTTGCGCCAATGTAACCAGGATGCGCCAAAACCATGAATCAGGATAATAGCAGGTCCGGTAGTTCCTTGGGTTTGGTAACAAATGGGGAAACCTTGCCAAAGCCAGGTTTTTGGGGAAGTAAGTCCGTTTGTAGAAATTGTCATAGAAAATGTAGATTTAAATAAGGGACAAGGTAACTAGACACAGATAGCCACTGTACTGCTATCTTAAATTGGAGGCAATTGCAACTTTTTTGATAAAGCGGAACTTCATGGGAACGAATTACCGACGGGTTTTACTTAAACTGAGCGGTGAAGCCTTAATGGGCAACCTGGGCTATGGCATTGACCCGGAAGTGGTCGAGGAAATAGCCAAGGAAATAGGAGAGGTGATAGCCACCGGTGTTCAGATCGCCATCGTTGTTGGTGGTGGTAATATTTTTAGAGGTGTTAAAGCTGCCTCAGCTGGTATGGATCGGGCTACTGCTGATTATATCGGCATGATTGCCACGGTCATGAACGCCATGACCCTGCAAGATTCCCTCGAACGAATGGGAATACAGACAAGGGTTCAAACCGCCATTGCTATGCAAGAACTAGCGGAACCATATATTCGACGACGTGCTATCCGTCATTTAGAAAAAGGTCGGGTGGTAATTTTTGGGGCTGGTTCAGGTAATCCCTTCTTTACTACAGATACCACTGCGGCCTTAAGAGCGGCAGAAATCGAAGCAGAAGTGATTTTCAAAGCCACCAAAGTGGACGGAATTTACGATGCTGACCCTAAATTGTATCCTGATGCCAAGCGTTTTACTACTCTTACCTACGCCCACGTTTTGGCTAAAGATTTGCGAGTCATGGATAGTACCGCAATTGCCCTATGTAAAGAAAATAATCTCCCCATTTTAGTATTTGACTTAACGGTGCGAGGTAATATCCACCGGGCAGTTATGGGAGAATCTATTGGCACCCTTGTGGGAGGTTCTTGTGAAATTAGCTGAAGCTGAAAGTACAATGCAGAAAACCGTTGAATCTACTCAACGGGCTTTTAATACAATTCGCACTGGTCGCGCCAATGCGAGTTTGTTAGATAAAGTACAAGTCGAGTATTACGGTACACCAACATCCTTAAAATCACTGGCAAACATTAGCACACCAGATGCTTCAACTATCCTGATTCAGCCCTACGATAAGAGCAGCTTGAATATTGTTGAAAAAGCCATTTCTCTGTCAGATGTGGGCTTGACTCCCAGTAATGACGGTATTGTGATCCGCTTGAATATTCCCCCGTTAACAACTGACCGCCGTAAAGAATTTGTCAAACTTGCGGCTAAATACGCGGAAGAAGGTCGTGTAGCAATTCGTAATATCCGCCGGGATGCTATTGAGTCCATTCGCAAACAGGAAAAAAACGCTGAAATCCCTGAAGATGAAGCACGGGATCAACAGGACAAACTCCAAAAACTAACAAATAAGTATACCGCCAAAATAGACGAACTGCTGGCAGAAAAGGAAAAGGACATCTCAACCGTCTAAGAGGATATTTTAAAAGTTAATAGTGAATATAATTCGCTACTACATAACTAAAGTCCTACTTGAGTGTAACTAACGAAAAATAAAGGTTCGTAAACCCACCCTATGTGGGTTTTTCCGTATAAGAGCGGTTTATAACCCAATTGCTCAGTCTTAATTTAAGACTTTTATTTTCATCCCCTCAGCTGGTAAGAGGTGAGAAGTTAAAAGCTGTTACCCATTTAAAATTTATCTAAAGTTGTGGTGTGGGCATCTTGCCCGCTAGAATCATACAAATTAAATACAGTGCAGCTTATATTCACTAAAAATTTATAAAAAATCATAATCCCTTAGATATACTGGAAAATAAACTAATTAAAATCAGATTAAAAAATTAGCCATCATGTACGACTGCATAATTGTCGGGGCTGGACCTGCCGGTGGCACAGCCGCTTACCATCTAGCCAAAAAAGGTCGCTCAGTCTTAGTCTTAGAAAAGGAATCCTTGCCTAGATATAAGCCTTGTGGTGGTGGTGTCTCACCAGTAATTGCTCAATGGTTCGACTTTGACTTTAACCCCGCAATTTCCGCCAAAGTGGACTCTTTGCGCTTTACCTGGAAATTAGGTGATCCCGTAGAAGCAAAAATAGATATTAAAGAACCCGTATGGATGGTACGCAGGGAAATTTTTGACCACTTCTTAATCCAACAAGCTCAAAAGCAAGGTGCTGAACTACAGGATAATACGGAAGTAAAAGGTATTGAATTTAAAAATGATTCTTGGCAAGTCACCACAGCTACAGGAATAGTCACCGGTCGTTATCTGATCGCCGCCGACGGTGCAAAAGGTCCAATGGCTAAATGGTTAGGTTTTAAAGACCGTAAACGCCGTCTAGCTGGCGCATTAGAAGCTGAAGTCACAGCCAATGTCCCCAATAAAAACATGGCTCACTTTGAGTTTGGTTTGATCAAAAATGGTTACATCTGGAATTTCCCCAAAGATGACGGTTATTCCATTGGTGTTGGTACATTTATCGGTAGCGAACCCCAAGACTTTAAGAAAATTTTGGATGAATACGCTCAATCTTTTGATATAGATGTCAAAAATAGTAAACAATACGGTCATGCCATCTGTCTTTGGGATGGTGATCAAAAGCTACATACCCAAAATGCAGTTTTAGCAGGAGAAGCAGCTTGTGTAGTTGACCCTTTTACTGCCGAAGGTATTCGTCCCTCTATTTTTAGCGGTGTCTTAGCAGCACGATTTATTCACGATGCTTTAAGTGGTGATGCCAACGCTTTAGCAAATTATACCGATGCCATTAACGAACAATGGGGAACTGATATGGCTTGGGCGCAAAAATTAGCAGGAGCATTTTATCGCTTCCCCGGTATTGGTTATAAAGTCGGTGTTAAACGCCCCTCCGGCGCTCAGATTATGGGTAAAATCCTCTGCGGTGAATTGCGCTATGGTGATGTCGCTGGTCGTGCCTTGAAGCGGTTAATTCCTGGCTTCGGTTGATGTAGTAGGGGCAGGGGAGCAGGGGTTTGAAACGGAAACTATATAATTCTTCCCCTGCTGTTTCTGAAGTTTCTTTATCTATGATTAAATAAACTTGATCTGGATAACTCTGTAATAATCTTACCTGTAAACATCCTTTTAAATCTCTTGCACTTTGGGATAAAGGACTATCATCTCCAAATAATTCTACAGCCGCTTTCCAACTATGATTTAAAGCAACAATTTCATTATATTGTAGGTTAAATTTCATTAAACAAATCAACTTGTAAAATGTCAAATTACCCAAATATTGATAAATATATCACGTATTGAAATCCAAGAAAACAGAAGTGTTAAATCCTGCAATAAAACTTTACAGTGTTTGGTTTTTACCCAAGTAAAATCCCTTGCCAACAGTAATTATGCTAGTATTTTTTACAGTCAACCGTCAACCGTCATCATCATTTCCATCAGCAGATTCATCAATTACTGATAATTCTTGATGATGTTTCTGATCATGACCCCATTTATCTAAGACATCTTTAATTAAAACTTCTTGAACCCAAATTTTTGCCACAACGGTAAGAGGAAGTGCCAAAAATAATCCTAGAAATCCCAAAAATGTCACAAAGAATAATTGAGAAATTAGGGTGACAGCAGGGAGTAAAGATACTTGATGTGCCATGACCACAGGTGTGATAAAATTGCTCTCAACTTGTTGAATCACAAAGTAGAGAATCAAGACAGCCAGGGCTTTCCAGGGATTATCTAATAGAGCGATCGCCATAGCTGGTAATACACTCATAGTTGGACCAAGATTAGGAATTAAATTCATAAATCCGGCTAATACTGCCAATGCCAATGCTGCTTTTACACCTAAAATTGATAATCCTAATAGACTCATTAATCCCACAACTGCGACAGCAATAATAGCCCCTGTGATCCATCCCTCTAACGATATTTCACACTGATTTAAAATCCCATTTACCCGGGGGCGATAAAATGAGGGAAATAGGCGGACAAATACTTTTCGGTAATCGTGAGGATTAGCTAAAAACATTCCCGTTAAAACTAATACTAATAAAATTTTCAGAACAACTTCTAAAGATCCAGAGACAAAAGCAAAAGAGTTACCTAATAAGCGATTAAATAGCGGTTGTGCTTGTTCAATTAAACTATTCAAATCGGGTATGTAAGGTAATAATTGTGGAGGGATATAAGTTCTGCGTTCATCAACCCAAGCATTAAAACGTTCAAAACCTTGAGGAACTCTATAGGTGAGTTCATGAAATTGCTGGACAAACGGTGGTACAATCAACCAGAAAAAACAAACCACACCAACCCAAAAAATCACCACAGCCAATAAAACAGCTAATCCTCGTTTGATTCCCAAGGCTTGGAAACGTCGAGCTAGACGATTTAAAGTCGTTGCTAACACCACAGCGGCAAATATTAGTAGCAAAACCTCACGAAGTTGCCACAATATATATAAGGATATAACTAAGGCAATTATACCTATCCATTGACCAATGTTCACAAACGAGACTCCCAGCTTAGTAAAATGCTTTTTTGTGTCAATGCCGTTAGGTTAGCTGATTTTAACAACACCACCTATATTTTTTTTGTTAATTTTACTTTTGTCTTGGTACTCGCCACAATAGAACAGTTGCCATAACCATAGTTGGTGATAAAACCATAATTAGCACACTTGTCGCCGTTGCTGGAATCCATAGAAACGGAGCAGCATATTTAATTAATACCGAGAGCAAAGCCGAAAATAATAGCAGTTTCAACAAAAATCCGATCGCTTGCGGGGCGTAGCCGTGTTGATTTTCCATAACAGTGCGGCAAAATACATGATTTTATAGGGTATATACTAATTTAAACCTTACCCTCCAGTTTCTACAATAGTTATTAAATATAAAAATTTATAAAAGGTAAACAGTTGAGTAATTGTTAGCATTTTTGTATCGGCTGGATTTGAGGCTTTGATTGCCAAATTCATTCTATTTTCCCATTTCCATGATATATTTACCAGTTTCAATACTATTATTTATTGGTTTATTGCTATTGCTACCATTTATCTGGTTTGCGGTGGCAATAGACGTAGTGGAAATTGCAGTAGCTAAGTTGGGTTTTTCTCCTAACACTGCTTTTTTATTATTAGTGCTAGTTATTGTTACCAGCACAATCAATATTCCCATTTACCGCTTAGAAGCTCCAGTCCAATTAGCAGATGAATTTGCAGCACTGTGGTTAAAAGAATTTTGGGGGATTCCGTTAAGACAAGTGCAACGTTCTACCGTGGTAGCTCTAAATGTGGGCGGTGGGTTAATACCTGTGGTGTTAGCATTATACCAATTTTCCCAGGGAAACGCCCTGGCAATTCTGCTAGTTACAGCAATTGTGACCGTTGTTAGCTACTTGGCAGCCCAAGTAGTACCAGGAATTGGTATTCAAATCAATCCCTTACTTGCCCCTTTGAGTGCGGCCGTCTCGGCAATGCTAATAGCTTCACCCCATGCTGCACCTGTAGCCTTTGCTGGTGGTGTTTTGGGGACTCTGATTGGTGCTGATTTGCTGCATCTCAAAGACATTCAAGCGATGAGTTCGGGTGTGTTGAGTCTTGGGGGTGCTGGTGTGTTTGATGGGATTGCTTTATGTGGACTATTTGCCTTGTTATTAAGTTGATATGCGTTATTTGTCCTTTGCCAGTTGTCAGTTGTTAAAAATCAAGTGACTACTGACTATTGACTATTGACTATTGACTATTGACTATTGACTATTGACTATTGACTACTGAGGTGACATTATGCCCGTAGAAACTGACAATAATAATCAGACAAAACAACCAAAAATAAGACAACTCGGTGGTAGTCTTCTGATTTTATTGACTTTTTTGTTATTGCTAAACTTGATAGTTCCTAGTTTATTAGGACAACGTTTACAGCAAGTTCCCTATAGTGACTTTATTGCTCAGGTACAAGCAGGTAAAGTAGATAAAGCCATTGTGGGAAGCGATCGCATTGAATATACCATCAAAACCCAAACCAACGCAGGTAAAATCGTCGAACAGGTATTTCAGACAACACCAGTTGCTATTGACTTAGATTTACCCAAAATCCTCCGCGAGAACAACGTCGAATTTACCGCCCCACCACCAAACGAAACCGCTTGGATTGGCACTTTATTAAGTTGGGTTGCTCCCCCCTTAATTTTCTTCAGCATTTGGGCATTTTTAATGAATCGTCAGGGTGGAGGACCTGCGGCACTCACAGTTGGCAAAAGCAAAGCCCGCATTTATTCTGAAGGCGGCACAGGTGTAAAATTCTTGGATGTAGCCGGTGTAGATGAAGCCAAAGCTGAACTTGAAGAAATCGTTGATTTTCTGAAAAATGCCACCAAATACACCACTTTAGGGGCAAAAATTCCCAAAGGTGTCTTATTGGTTGGACCTCCAGGTACAGGTAAAACATTACTAGCAAAAGCGATCGCTGGTGAAGCCAGTGTTCCCTTCTTCAGCATCTCCGGTTCAGAATTTATCGAATTATTCGTTGGTGTTGGTGCTGCAAGAGTTCGGGATTTATTTGAACAAGCCAAACAACAAGCACCCTGTATCGTCTTTATTGACGAACTAGACGCACTGGGTAAATCTCGCAGTAGTCCTGGTGGTTTTGTTGGTGGTAACGATGAACGGGAACAAACCCTCAACCAACTACTTAGCGAAATGGATGGTTTTGACGCTAATACTGGTGTCATTATCATCGCCGCCACCAACCGTCCTGAAATCCTTGATCCGGCCTTACGTCGTCCCGGTCGTTTTGACCGTCAAGTTGTCGTCGATAGACCTGATAAAATCGGTCGGGAAGCCATTCTCAACGTCCACGCCAGAAACGTCAAATTAGCAGCAGATGTTGATTTAGGAATTATAGCCACCCGCACTCCAGGCTTTGCCGGTGCAGATTTAGCCAACCTAGTTAATGAAGCCGCATTATTAGCAGCGAGAAACAATCGTCCAGCCGTAATCATGGCAGATTTCAACGAAGCCATTGAACGTTTAGTAGCAGGTTTAGAAAAACGTTCTCGCGTCCTCAATGAAATTGAGAAAAAAACCGTTGCTTATCACGAAGTTGGACACGCTATCATTGGCGCATTAATGCCTGGTGCTGGTAAAGTTGAAAAAATTTCCGTTGTCCCCCGTGGTGTCGGCGCATTAGGTTATACAATTCAAATGCCAGAAGAAGACCGCTTCTTAATGATAGAAGATGAAATCCGGGGACGGATTGCCATTTTACTGGGGGGACGTTCTGCTGAAGAAATCGTCTTTGGTAAAGTATCTACCGGTGCTACTGATGATATTCAAAAAGCCACGGATTTAGCAGAACGCGCTGTGACAATATATGGCATGAGTCATAAACTAGGTCCTGTGGCTTTCGAGAAAATTCAACAGCAGTTTATGGAAGGTTATGGAAATCCTCGCCGGGCTATCAGTCCCCAAGTAGCAGAAGAAATTGATCACGAAGTTAAGCGGATAGTGGATCATGCTCACCACATCGCCTTAACTATTCTCCAATTTAATCGCAACTTACTAGAAGAAATTGCCCAGGAATTGTTGCAAAAGGAAATTCTCGAAGGTGGGTATCTCCGAGAACGCATTACCCAAGCCCAAGCCCCAGAGGAACTGACAGAATGGCTACGCAGTGGTAAGTTAGAAAATGGTAAACCATTGATGCAAACTCTGTTAGTTTAGGGTGGCGTTGATTATCCGTAAAAAGAGCAATGGCCATCCTAAGTAGGTGGACGCGAGATCACCTACTTAGCATTTCACTGGTTATTTACAGCACTTTGTGTAACGGTTTGGTAGCAAATAAAATCCTATAACCCTTGTCCCATAAACCTTTTAGATATTTAGGTCTGGTACTTGAAAAAGAAAAGTGCCGTATCGAGTAAATATCACAACCCGTAGATTTTGTCCTGATTGTATTAATTAAGAACAGAAAATTGTATTTAGTCCCATTAGCAATAAGTTACACTAATTCAAGCTTTTAAGTCTACTAGGTCTTTGATGTGCATTTAAAAATTATGTCGTAAATAACTGCTCTTACACCTTTGATTGATTTTCTAAGATAGTTTAGGATATGACAGAAATTACAGCAACATAGATTCAGTGACTTTAATTGCAAATTTACCAAATTCTTTGTAAGCGGACTTCGCAAAACTTATATTAACCATCATCTTTTTCCGTCATGGTGCTGATTTTTAAAGAAAATTCCCATCGAAATAGACATACCAATAGGGCCTTAAATCAGCTACTGTTGACTGGTAAATCTTTAGGGTTTATGGCTTGCATATTAGCCTTATTCATCTGGTGGGGGTGTAAAGCTGTACAAAACCAGTTTATACAACCACAAGCAATATTAGTTTTAGGCGGTTCTACTCGCCTGTTAGAAAGGGAAAAGTTTACAGCTAAATTAGCCCATCAATATCCAAATATACCGATTTGGATTTCTGGGGGTAGTCCACCTCAGCATACCAAAAAAATATTTGCTAGTGCAGGAGTTGATCCCCGTCGTTTAAATTTAGATTATGAAGCTGTAGACACAGTTACTAATTTCACTACTTTAGTAGATGAATTGCGCTCTCGTGGTATAAAAAGTGTTTATTTAATTACATCTGACTTTCATATGCGTCGTGCTTGCGTAGTTGGTGAAATTGTTTTAGGTAGTCGAGGCATGAATTTTAAACCCGTATCAGTTCCTTCAAAAAATTCACCAGAACCCATTCAAAAATCTATTCGAGATGGTGCTAGGGCAGTTATTTGGGTAGCTACAGGTTATACAGGTGCTAATCATGGTAAAAATAAACCCTAATACTGACCCCAAGTCAACAGTCAAAAGTAATAAGTCGCTGTTCCCGTAAGATTGCTAGCGATTGAGAATGGTTGGTTTATTTACGCCAACCCGAACTAGTAGATCAGAACAGAATTAGAATTAAAAATCCCAAATTTTCAATTATCCCCAATTCCCAATATCACCACAATTTGATACCCTAGCTTAAACAGTTTTGAGAAAAGTGAAAGCGTGGAAATTCAACTTGGGCGGGGAAAAGTGGCTCGTCGAGCCTATGGAATTGATGAAATTGCTTTAGTCCCTGGTAACAGAACACTCGATCCGAGTTTAGCTGATACTAAATGGAAAATCGGCAAGATTGAGCGAGAAATCCCCATTATTGCCAGTGCAATGGATGGTGTAGTTGATGTAAAAATGGCTGTTCGTTTGTCCCAGTTGGGGGCATTGGGAGTAATTAATTTAGAGGGTATCCAAACTCGTTATGCTGATCCTGAACCGATTTTAGATCGGATTGCCTCCGTGGGCAAAGACGAATTTGTGAGCCTGATGCAAGAACTATATGCCGAACCAATAAAGCCGGAATTAATTGAAAAACGTATTCAGGAAATTAAACAACAAGGCGGTATTGCGGCGGTTAGTGCGACTCCAGCAGGTGCAAGCAAATATGGTGAGGTAGCAGCATCTTCAGGGGCAGATTTATTTTTTATCCAAGCTACAGTAGTTTCTACTGATCATCTATCGCCAGAATCTGTTACTCCCCTTAATTTAGAGGAATTTTGCCGCTCTATGCCCATTCCTGTGGCCTTGGGGAATTGCGTCACTTATGAAGTCACACTGGAATTAATGAAAGCTGGTGCAGCAGCAGTATTAGTGGGTATTGGACCTGGTGCAGCTTGTACCTCTCGCGGAGTCCTGGGCGTGGGCGTACCTCAAGCTACTGCGATCGCTGATTGTACAGCCGCTAGAGACGATTATTACCAAGAAACCGGAAAATATATTCCTATCATCGCTGATGGTGGTTTAATCACCGGTGGAGACATCTGTAAATGTATTGCCTGTGGTGCAGACGGTGTGATGATTGGTTCTCCCTTTGCTAGAGCCGCAGAAGCCCCTGGCCGGGGTTATCATTGGGGCATGGCAACTCCTAGCCCCGTATTGCCTCGTGGAACTCGGATTCGCGTTGGTACTACCGGAACGCTAGAACAAATACTCACAGGTCCTGCTGGCTTAGATGACGGTACTCATAACCTTTTAGGAGCTTTAAAAACCAGCATGGGAACTTTAGGCGCTAAAAACATTAAAGAAATGCAGCAAGTTGAAGTCGTCATTGCTCCTTCTCTGTTAACCGAAGGCAAGGTTTACCAAAAAGCCCAACAGTTGGGTATGGGTAAATAACTCATTCATGTCATTGGTCATGGGTAAGGGCTTTATCCTGACTTCTGACTTCTGACTCCTAACGCTGTAACAACTCCAAAAACTTTTCTAGTAGTCTAAAGAATGACTGGAAAAATCACATATCTAGCCTACAATAGAGATGGCGGAGACAAATGTTTCCGTTCACTCCTCACACCACACTCCGCCCGGACTATTGTTCGGGCGGTTCCTTATGTTGGACATGAATTTTCTAATTTCTTTGCAAATACTCATCCTTAAACTCAAAGAGGAGGTTTTTGCTGTGGTAGAATTTTCACCAACCTCGGAAATATCTTATGTAAAGGTTTTTAGGTATGTCAGCAGCAGCACAAGTTACAGATTCTACGTTTAAGCAAGAAGTAATCGACAGCGAAGTACCCGTATTAGTTGACTTCTGGGCTCCTTGGTGCGGTCCATGCCGCATGGTAGCTCCTGTTGTCGAAGAAATTGCCGCTCAGTACGAAGGAAAATTAAAAGTTGTGAAAATGAATACTGATGAAAATCCCAAAATTGCTAGTGAGTACGGTATTCGCAGTATTCCTACATTAATGATTTTCAAAGGCGGAGTAAAAGTAGATATGGTGGTCGGTGCTGTACCTAAAACCACTTTATCTAACACTTTGGAAAAGTATCTTTGAAGCTCAATAGACAACAAACTTCTTTTGAGTTATTCATTGACAAATGAATTACGGGACAAACTTGGTGCGTCCCCTCTCTTTTTTCAACTACAAAAAAGTCTAGGGACAGTACCATTTTTATGTATCTGGTCAAGATATTAACAATTACTCTTTTCCCCCTTGAATTAGATAACTACCAACTTGGATTATATTACAATGTGATGCCATTATTGCGGCTTTAACCATGACCTCTGAAGCGTCTTTTTCTCCATTAGATTCTCTGCAAGCGGATATTGCTGAGTTAATAGATCGTTTACCGACACTAAAACATCGGCAATTTATTCAGCAGTCCCTATCTACAATTTTGCGTCTTGCGGATAGTGACATTGAACGTCTTGATTGGAAAATACTATCTGCTGCTTTAGTAGATATGGAACGTGGTTTTCAGTTATTTTATCACTACCGTCATATACGTAAAATTACTATTTTTGGTTCTGCCCGTCTAGCACCAGAAACACCAGCATACCAAATGGCCGTTGCATTTAGTCGCGCTGTTTCCCAGCTAGGATTTATGATTATGACTGGTGGTGGTGGTGGAATTATGCAAGCTGGTCAGGAAGGCGCTGGAAGAGACAATTCCTTTGGTTTAAATATTCAGTTACCTTTTGAACAACAAGCTAACCCCGTCATTCACGGTGATACTAAACTAATTAACTTTAAATATTTCTTTACCCGGAAATTATTTCTTTTAAAAGAAAGTGATGCTGTAGCTTTGTTTCCCGGTGGTTTTGGGACTCAAGACGAGGCTTTCGAATGTATGACATTAAGCCAAACAGGTAAATTTGGTCCAGTTCCTTTAGTATTAATTGATCAACCGGGAGGTGATTATTGGCGCTCCTGGAGTCAGTATATTGATGAGAAATTGGTAAAGACAGGGCTTGTTAGTCCTGATGATCCTAGTTTATACACAATTACAGATAATCTAGAAGTTGCCTGTAATGCTATTACTAGTTTTTACCAAATTTATCATTCTAGTCGTTATGTTGGTGATCAGTTGGTGATCCGGTTGCGAGAAGATCTATCAGATGATCAAGTAGAAGCACTTAATACTAACTTTAGTGATATCCTGGTAACGGGCAAAATTGTCAAAAGTCAAGCATTACCCCAAGAAGGACAAGATGAAACATCTAATTTACCCCGCTTAGTTTTATATTTTAATCAACGAGATTTAGGGCGTTTATATCAAATGATTGGAGTAATTAATCAAGTGGTAATTCCTACTCCAGAGGAAGCAGCACATCCAGAAAGAAAATAGACTACGGGAATCTATTAATTAGTCAAAATATGGCAGCAAATAGGGAATAAACAAAAAAGGTGAACTCATATCATGTAATGTGATTGACTTAAAAATATGTAATAATACTAATTATTATGACTTAATACTGATAAATATAATCAGGCTTGTATATTAGTAGATGTGATTAGGAAAAGAGGAAACAAGGAATAGGAAATAGAGACTAATTACGTAGATATAGCGCACAGAGTAGTCTTGATTGGGAATTAGGAACTACTGCGATTTTTACATCTCACGCAAAGGCGCAAAGGCTCGAAGGAAGACAGGAATAGGAAAATAACCGTATGGTTAAAATACAGCAGATTTCATCTGATACCTGGCGTGGCGTATTACGTTAGTAGATTACTTGAATGATTCACAAAAAAAATAAAATAGAGGAATTTAACTATGCTGGAATTATTAGGATCAGGTTTGTTTTCTCTGTGGCTAGAAATGGCTAAGGTACAAATTCAACCTCTAGAAGCCTTGAGTGTACTGGCTTGGCAAGGTAGCCCTAGCTTCATTATTGTCCCTGATCCTAGCCCGGCCGGAGCTATAACCGTACAAGAATATCTCAAGGGTTTAATTACATCAAAATTAATTGACCAAAATCTCATGTCCTCTCAGGGGATTTGGTTACAGTCGGGACCGATGTTAATGGCTAACCATCAAGGTACTATACCTTTACCCGCTGCTTCTTTAACTAAAATTGCTACTTCCTTAGCGGCTTTTAAAACTTGGGGACCAAATCACCAGTTTCAGACCTTAGTTAGTAGCACTGGACCGGTGGTAAATGGGGTGGTACAGGGCGATTTAGTGATTACTGGTACTGGTGATCCTATGTTTGTTGGGGAAGAGGCCATCGCGCTGGGAAATACTCTGAATAAAATGGGTATTAAGCAGGTAAAGGGAAATTTAATCATTACTGGTGCTTTTGCGATGAATTTCCAACGCAATCCAATACTCGCGGGTCAATTACTCAAACAAGCACTAAATCACCGTACTTGGTCTCGTTCTGTGGTTTTCCAATATTCTGTTATGCCCAAGGGAACACCTAAACCCCAAGTTATTATTGCTGGTAATATCAAGGTAGACCCTCAACCGAAAGTAGGACAAACTTTGCTGGTACGTCATCTTTCCTTACCTTTGCAAAAAATAATTAAGGAAATGAATGTTTTTAGTAATAACGATATTGCGGAAATGTTGGCTGAATCTGTGGGAGGTGCTGATGTAGTTAGTTATACAGCAGCCCAACTTGCTGGAGTCTCGAAGTCAGAAATTCTCCTCATTAATGGTTCTGGTTTGGGTAAGGAAAATCGGATTTCTCCCAGAGCCGTTTGTGCTATATTTATGGCATTGCAACGTGAAGCTAGTTCTTATCAGTTGACTTTAGCTGATTTATTTCCGACCTCGGGACTGGATAACCGAGGTACAATACACTCTCGACATATGCCCAAGGCAACCGTGATGAAAACTGGTACTCTTAATGATGTTAGTGCTTTAGCAGGAGTTGTACCTACACGCGATCGCGGTTTGGTTTGGTTTACAATTATTAACCGTGGTGGAAATATATCCGCTTTTCGGGCTGAACAAGATAAACTTCTCCAACATTTAGAAAAAGAATTAGAAGTATCTACGGATATTCCCCCTACCCTTGTCCCTCATTTAGATAATTCTTTACCAAATTTTGGTGCAGCTAATCGCAATGAGATTTTGTATAGAGGTTAGCTGTCCGTTGTCTGTTTTTAGGTAGAAGTTAATACGATTTTTAGCGTTTATAAACTGCGTCTACATAGAAAAAACCTAATTTTTTCATGATTTCACCCAGGTGGACTTAGCTTGTGTAGTAGCGTATCCCTTAGTGAAGCCATAAGCTCTTTTATATTCGCCCATAGGGTGCCATATACTGTTAAAACATCCTCTCAGGAGAAGGAAGCCAGAGAAGATGATTTCTGCTCAACTTCCTTATTACCTATTTTCCTGGGGGATAATTTCTGTGATTACTTTCTGTCCAGAATTACCACCTTTAACGACAATATTTTCTGTTTCTAAATTACCGACCGCTGTTGCTCCTTGAAAAGTTAATTTTGGTGCAACTTGATGATAAATTACATTTCCTTGGGCTTCTAACAATTTTTTATTTAAATACCAAGTCAATTGATTTGATTTTAAAGACTGACTACGTTGTCCAACTGCATTGACATTACCAGTGAGATAGACAGTGTTTTCTGGTATGTTCATTTTTCCTTGATTAGCAGTGACAGTTAGATTCTCAGCAGCTTTGAAGACACGAATGGGAGAATTGGTGGTGATATTTTCCTTCTGAATATTCCAGGTTATAGAGTTACTAGTAATTTGCATTAGCGGATCTATTAACTCTAATTTGGCCTGTGGTTGGAGAATTGCAATTTGAGTTTTTAAGTTAATTTCGGCGGCATTAGCTTGACTGCGGCCAGAGATTTTGTTATCTTTATATCCTTCTATTTGGATAGGGCGATCGCTAAATAATTTATCCTCTTTAATCTGCCATATTAAATGCTCAGTTCGCATTTGTAACTGTGGATCTGTAGATTTTGCTACTACTCCTCCTGAAAATTCTACCCGTTGTTCACGAGTTTTTACCTTAGCTTCTTGGGCTGTTGCTTGTAATTGTTTATGGCTACCATTTAACTGATTACGGACAATTAATAAATCTTCTTGAGGTCGCCATTCTAACTCATTACCCTGAAAAACAATACCATTACGGGGGTCACTAGCCACAATTTTACCTTGAAGAAAAAGTTGCTTACCATCTTGCTTAATGTCAGCTTTTTCTGCTTTAATTTGATAGACAACTTTTCCGTCTTGGTAGAGTTCCCCTTGAGGACTTTCCGCTTCACCCATTTGTTTATCTGTAGTGTATTTTGCCTTTTTGGCTTTCACTTTCCAAATCGGCCTCCCTACCTGATCAAATTGTTCTAAATCCACACCAAAAAAAGTTAACTTAGTTTCGTCTTCTCTTGGAGATGAAGTATTAGTTTTTGATTGGTTAGGTGTAGATGGATTACTACAAGCAGATAACCATAACCCTAAGAACAATGATAAAGACAGGTAAACCCAATTTGTTCGTAATCTAAACTGTGAAAATGAATAGAAGTGGGGGGAACGATGTTTACTTCCCCGCTGACGTTTTGAGTTTTGTCTTCCATTCTCCCTGTCTTGTGAATATTGCATTACTCTGGAAATTCTAGATGTCTATCACTACCTCTAGGATCGTCTAAAAAGCCCATACTAGACAATGGCCGATATGGGTAACTTTGACGGGGAGTTTTTTGAATATCTTCTTTGATAGCTTCTAAATCAATATAGCGATCGCTAACATTAATTAAACTATCACTAGTCATAGATCGCAAACTCACCACCTCTACCCTAACACCACGATAGCTGACAGAATTGACAGCATAAGCTAAATCGCCATCACCGCTGACTAAAACTGCGGTATCATAGGAATCAACTAAAGCCATCATATCAACAGCTATTTCCACATCTAGGTTAGCTTTTTTAGAACCATCTGGTAATTGTACCAAATCCTTAGCAATGACTCTATAACCATTGCGACGCATCCACAATAAAAAGCCCTGTTGCTTCTCATTTGTCCGGTCTACCCCTGTGTAGAAAAAAGCCCGTAATAGCCTTGATCCACCAGTTAAACGGCACAATAACTTAGTATAATCAATTTCGATTCCTAGTTGTAGTGCTGCATAAAATAAGTTTGAGCCGTCAATAAAGATAGCTACCCGTCCCCGATTTTCCAAAACTTGTTCTGGCGTAAATATCGAGTCGTTTTCCAAATTATTCAACATTGTTGTCATACCTTGTGTTGTTATTCCTGTTATGATAGAAATTTCTAACTACATAATTTGTTAGAATGGCTTATGATAAGTCTCCGGGGCTGATAGATCAGGATTCATAAAATCAGCAGCGAAAAAGCCCTGATTATTGACTCATGTTCCCAACTGTCATTGGTGACAGTACAGCCCCGAATTGTTTTGTGAAGGAATTAGCAGTTCCCAAAATTAATCTTTTATTTTGATGTTTCTATCCGCTTAAAAACTGGTTTGGGTGTCCCCAATTGTTGTTTATCGGATAATATTCCCCATGTTGAGTGGGTACAAAAAGGGGCTAAAATTGCACTTTCTTTTTGTTCATTAAAGTTGATTCCCCAGCCTAATTGCTGATAAATATCACTGCTGATATTAGGAATAATTGGGGAGAGGAGATAAGCTGCTAGTCTCACAGATTCCAGAACCGCATATAGCACCAGTTCCACATCTTCCTGTTTACCTTGTTTATATAACGACCAAGGGGCTTGATCATCAATAAACTTGTTACTGGTTTGTACCAGAGATAAAACATAGTGACAGGCTTCATTAAAAGCTAAAGCTGTATATGCTTGTTTCACCTTGTCTCCCAACTCTAACCCGATAATTTTTAAAGGATTTTCCGCCGGAATAGTTGCTTGGGTTATGGACGGTACTTGACTAGAGCAGTATTTCTTCACCATATTTAAAGTGCGATTTAACAAATTACCTAAATCATTCGCCAAATCTGCATTCAAAACATTAATGAACCTTATTTCATTAAAATCGCCATCTTTCCCAAATTCGATTTCCTTAAGGAAGTAATAACGAATGGCATCACTACCATAATTTTCCACTAAAGTGATAGGATCAAGGGTATTACCCAGAGTTTTACCCATTTTTTGACCGTCTTTAGTTAAAAAACCATGTCCAAATACCCTATCTGGTAAAGGTAAACCTGCTGACATCAGCATTGCTGGCCAGTAAACAGCATGAAAGCGTAAAATATCTTTACCAATCAAGTGGAGATTAATTGGCCACCATGTCTGTAAAGCATTAGCTAAAGTTGGTTCTGCGTCTGGTTCTAACAATGCTGTTACATAACCCAGTAGAGCATCAAACCACACATACAATGTATGTTTAGAGTCTACAGGTACAGGAAAACCCCAGTCAAGATTTACCCGGGAAATGGAAAAATCTTGTAAACCTTGAGCGACAAAATTGAAAACTTCATTTCGTCTGCTCACAGGTTGAATAAAATCAGGGTGAGATTGGTAAAATTCCTCTAACTGAGTTTGATATTTAGACAAACGGAAGAAATAGTTCTGCTCATCCCGCCACTCCACTTCTTTGGTAGTATGGATGGGACAGCGTTTATTTTCTAGTAAATCCCGTTCTTCCTTAAATTCTTCACAGGAAACGCAGTACCAACCTTGTTGTTCTCCTTGATAGATGTCACCATTTTCCCAAACTCGCTGAAAAAACTCTTTAACTATGGCCTCGTGACGGGGTGCAGTAGTCCGACTAAAGCGATCATATTGAATATCGAGTAAATCCCACAATCTTGTAAAACTGGGAACAATTTGATCACAAAAATCTTGCGGTGCTTTTCCTAAACTGGCTGCTGAACGCTGGATTTTTTGTCCGTGTTCATCTGTACCCGTAATTAGTAAAACTTGATTTCCCTGTAAGCGTTGAAACCGGGCTATGACATCTGCCGCTATAGTTGTATAAGCACTGCCAATATGGGGGACATCGTTGACATAATATAGCGGTGTTGTCAGTGCAAAAGTCTTTTCTGTTTTATTCACTAAATTCATGGACAATAAAAGCAAATTATTAATCAGTTTTCTCTCTTAATCATCTAGATTATCTAGATAAAACTAGGCAATTATATAACATTGCTACGGTTTTTTATTAAATTACTCCTTAATCGTAACAAATTTATGGAATTGAGAATTGTTTCATCACTTCTATAAAACTCCTAAATGATTTCTTGTCAAATTTGGGAAAGCAGTTACTAATAATCATGGTAAAACCTGTTTATTTCATTGGTAGTCACAGAGAATACACTAATGCAAATTCCAGCAATATAGATGATGATGTGCATAAAATTGAGCATATAAAATTCTCCAATTCATGACAAGAGTATTAGTTTCAATATTCAGGATTTTCTGCAATGATTTTGTTTGAGATTAATGATTTAGGGCATCACAAAAAATAAACTATCCCGTCTTCTGGGATCAGCAAGATACCTGTAGTTGATGATTAGCTGGTTTTTTGTCCCCGACTACAAGAAATTTCTAGATATTTTTTGGAGTTTCCTGAACAAGGTTTCTGGGTGACTCCTAACCCAGCTTTCCTGTCTGATATTTTTGACGAAATTTATCTGAAAATATTTATAAGTTTATAGTCAGTAAATTTTCAAAATACATCAAGATAAACTGCAATTTTTTGAGCATTGTCAGTAGATTAACCACTAGCAATATAGAGATTTATCACTACTTTAGATATGGTAATCCAATGTCATTTAAGTGCATAATCGTTGCGGAATGCTATAGTATTATGTGTAATGCCAAGGTGACATTATTGCCAGTTAGGGGGATTTGACGCTTTCACATATTTATATATGATGAATACAAATTGCTAGAAATTCTGTAATCATGGTTTCAGAGTGGGTTGTTTTTTGTCTGGAAAGGTTGATTTTAGCAGGAGACAAAAAGAAAATATGCCATAATCCCCATTTGCATCAGAGAAACGGTAAAGTTAAAGATAGAATAGATTAAAAAAAAGCCGCAAAATGCCAGCCGTTGACCTGAAACCTTGTTTTTTGACTCCAAAACCAGTACAGTCAGATGCTCCTTTATTTATCTATTTACCAGGAATGGATGGCACTGGTCAATTGTTACAAGCCCAAATCCCTGAATTATCAATAGGTTTAGATATTCGTTGCTTGGCTATATCCAAAAACCATCTTGGTACTTGGGATGTTTTAGCCAGAAATGTTTTAGATTTGATTCATGGTGAACTGGAAAAAAGCCGTCAACGGCCAATATACCTCTGTGGTGAATCCTTCGGTGGTTGTTTAGCGATGAAAGTAGCAACCCAGTCACCACATTTATTTAAGCGCATTATCTTAATTAATCCCGCTTCTTCTTTTTTGCATCAGCCTTGGTTTAGTTGGATATCCCAGCTTACTCAGTTTGTCCCATCATTATTATTTAATGTTGGTTCATTAGCTTTGTTACCATTTCTGGCCTCATTAGAGCGCGTTTCTGAAAGCCAGCGCCAAATACTTCTCGCGTCCATGGGTTCGATTCCACCAGAGACTGTAAACTGGCGGTTGTCCCTATTGCGAGATTTTCAAATTGACAAAAAAGATTTGCAAAAGTTAACACAACCAGTTTTACTTATTGGTAGTGGAAATGATCGCTTATTACCTTCCGTTACCGAAATCGCCAGATTGGCTAGTATTTTACCAAATAGCAAAACATTTATCCTTCCAAATAGCGGTCATGCTTGTTTGTTAGAGGAAAATGTGAATTTGTATCAAATTCTCAAAGATAATGATTTTCTAGAAGTTAATATAAATATGCTATACCAAAAACTGTCACATCAACAGTAAAGCATAATGAATGATCAGCATCTTTAACATTTTCAGAACTGGTCTATGGGTAAGGTCACGCCGCGCTATCAGATATAATGCCCGTAGCCTTCAATGTGATAAGAATTTGATTGCTGGCTGATAAATATAAATTATAAATTATAATTTATAATTTATGACTTATAGCCAGTAGACAGATTGGTTTGTCATTCTCGAACCTAGTGGGAAATAACAACTTTCAACCCAAACATAGTTTCAAGTTGTTATGGTTGGGTTTTCACCCTTCCTGAACTTTTCTGTAAAATGCGTTTACCTGTCGGAGATGAATACTCAGTATCTCTAGACTTTTGTATAGACTGTTTGACGAGGGTAGCTAGTTCTTCTAACTGGTTAATCGCTTCTGCACCTTCTAATTTCATTAATTCACGATCATCACGCATTTCTGTCCAAGTAATCCCATAATCTGAGACTAAAAAGCGAATTAAATGATTGTCTCCTAAGCTGACCATAAAGGATGCGCTGTTCATCTGATCGCCACAAGTATAGCAGGAAGCAGGATAACCGTGCCGTTCTAGTACAACCGCCAAGGCTTTCAAGTTCATTACCAAATCTTGTACAAATTGTCTATGTTCGTTTGCTAGTCTCAAAAACACTTTTGCCCTCCAGACACCACAGTCATTTGAGTTTATTTTATATTTTCTTTAGATTCTCTCACTAATTGGCATTGTAAACTACTTATTACAATTTTCGGTTGCTTATGAATTCGTTCATGAGTTATCTCCTCCAGGTTAGTGGATAACGATGATTTAAGAAGTATCAAACTATTCAATTTAAATTTTCCTGGTACTTATATTACCCACTATTCTGGACACAGTTACTAAAATTCACATTTTTGCCTCCTCTATCCGTCTGAATTGTACTTGATCAAATTAAGACGCTTTCAGTTTAACTTAAATCCACTGATAGTCAAGTTCGTTAAAGCTATATATTTCCAGTATTAGAGACCATGTATAGCCGAATTGAGCTAATTCACCATATCTAACGCCTGTTTTCGTTATTTTGATTTTGATGTCCACTGCCAATAAATACCATACAGTATAGCACGGATTAAATTAATGGAACTGTTGAATATACATACTCAATATCTTATTTAAAGAATACTATTTAGGGACGAACGGCCGTTCGCCCGTACACAGAAATTACTAAATAAGCTGTTGAGCATTTAAAGTCTATTCTTGTCAGACTTGCATTTGTGAGACAATTTTATTGTTGAATTGAAAATAATTGTTAAATCTATGAGCAATCAAGCTTCTATCCCAGTTATTGTCAATGGTGCGGCTGGTAAAATGGGACGTGAGGTCATTAAAGCAGTAGCCCAAGCATCTGATTTGACTCTACTGGGTGCAATTGATACTACTCCGCAACATCAAGGTAAAGACGCTGGAGAACTAGCGGGTTTAAGTGAACCCTTAGAAGTACCAATTAGCAATCAGTTAGAACCTATGTTGGCCTATGTGGCTGGGGAAAGACAGATGCAGCCAGGTGTACTAGTTGATTTTACCCATCCTGATGTGGTATATAACAGTATTCGCAGTGCGATCGCCTATGGAATTCGTCCAGTTGTAGGAACTACAGGTTTAAGTCCCGCACAAATTCAAGAATTAAGTGATTTTGCTGAAAAAGCCAGTACCGGTTGTTTGATTATTCCCAACTTTTCTATTGGTATGGTATTACTACAAGAAGCGGCTGTTAGAGCTTCTCAGTATTTTGATCATGTAGAAATTATCGAACTCCATCATAACCAAAAAGCCGATGCTCCCAGCGGTACAGCCATTCAAACTGCTCAACTATTGGGAGAACTGGGCAAAACTTTTAACACTGCTATGGTGGAAGAAACGGAGAAAATAGCAGGAGCTAGAGGCAGTTTAGCAGATGAAGGGATTAGAATTCATAGTGTGCGCTTACCAGGACTAATTGCCCACCAAGAGGTGATTTTTGGTGCCGCTGGGCAGATTTATACCTTACGTCATGATACCAGCGATCGCGCCTGTTATATGCCAGGAGTATTATTAGCCATACGCAAAGTTAACCAGCTAAAGTCGTTAGTATATGGACTAGAAAAAATACTGTAAAACACTCAGCAATCATCTGTGAGAAATTTTCGATTGGCGATTTTTCCAATCCAAAATCTAAAATTCAAAATCCAAAATCTAAAATATGCTTGTTCCCCTAACTCGGCAAAAATTTGAACAAATTATTCCCCTAATTGCCTCTGGACCACAATATAAATACTATTGGGGGAAGTTTAGTAATTTTTTGCAGCGGCTATTAATTTCCGTAGTTACCATGGCTGTGCTACTGCTGATACAATTTTTGTTTAGATTGGAATTTGGGTTCATATTCTTTTTTGGGGTATTTGGTGCTTTCTTTTGGCTATGGTATCCCATATTACAGGCAAGTATCCGCAATGGAAAATGCCGCCGTTACAAATACAGTGGATTTTTCCGGGGACGAGTGCTAGATTGGTGGATTACAGATCGGTTAATGGGCAAACAGGAAACCGTCAACAGTAAAGGTGAGTTAGTAATTATTGAAAACCGCGAAAAGCGGATTAACCTAGAAATAGGTGACGACACAGGATTTAGTGTTGAATTTGAAGCCCCACTACGTCCTGCCCACAAAGCCATTACTCGTGGTCAAATAGCCGAAATGGTGGTCATGTCAAATCGTGCTGATTTAAGCACAATTGAAGAATTTAGTGATATATATATTCCTAGTCGTGACCTATGGGTAAGTGATTATCCATATCTCCGACGAGACTTCTTTAATGAAGTTAGTATGCGTTTACGTGCGAACCAAGAAAGAAGACCTCGCCGTCGTTCAGGAAGAAAAGGGGGGTAGAGAATACCCTATTCCCCAGTCCCCTAAACTTCTCAGGATTCAGCCCCCGAAGGAGGCCGACTAAAAACAGGGGATAAATAAGCCACTAAAGCACCAATAGCAAAGGCGGAAATATTGCGAACTAGAGGCAACCAGTCACTTGTACGGGTAATAACTGGAGCAATACCGAAGGCAATAAATAACATTCCCCATAAGGGTGAAAAAATTAACGCCCATTGCCAAGCAACTATTTGTTTATCGTTGCGGGGTTGAGCGGCAAAACCGCAAATAATTCCACCGACAGCGGAGGTGACAAGGGTGAGTATCCATTGTTCTCTAGGGAGTCCAGGAACTACATTACAACCGCCTTTAAGTAAGCAACCTTTGACTGAATCTAAGGACTGGAGAATGGCTTGATCTTCTCCTTGTTCACGGACAAAGTATAAGTTACCAAAGCGGGTTTGTAGTTCAATCCAGAAGGTGCGGGGTAAGAATTGATAAACTGCATCACCTACGCTAAAACTAAGAATGTTACCACCACGGGCATCCGCGACTAGGAGAATACTTTTATCATCTAATCCCCAATATTTAATTACTGCTCTACCTGGGGTGCGGTCATACTGCGTTAAAACGCGCAATTTCCAACCAGTATCAGCTTCAAACTGGTCTAATTCTTTAACTAATTTTTCTTCTTGGGGGTCAGGGAGAGTTTTTGCTAAATCTACTACTGGTGTAACAAAGCCCGGTAATAAATCGGGATTTTCATAAGCTAGGGCTGATGGAGAATTAATTGCCCAGATTGACCCAGCAAAGCAAAATAAGGCAATTGATACTAAAATTCGTCGCCAAGAACACAGGTGCATGAACGTTTTTATACTATTATTAACAGGATAATGTAACAAGTGCTTTGCAAAGAGTCACGTAAAAGAGATACTTCTTTACACTTCTTTACTTTACTCTAATATTAGTTAGATAGATCAACAAAACCTGATTGAGAAATTAGGGACTGGAGATAACTGTGATGTTATTGGTAATTTATCATTGATTAGTTAAGGTTCTGGCATTTCTTTTAGCAGGTTTTTTCCGATTGAAACTTGTCCACGCAGCTTTAATACCAATTAAAACACTACGAGTGCTGATTTGAAGATTTTCTGCTTGTTTTTTGGCAGTATTTAGGCTTTGATCAAATTGTTTGACAACTTGACCGGCACTTTTGACACCTTCACTAACATCATCAGTTAAATCTGTTATTTCTAAGCTGGTGTTGCGGATAGCATTAAGAGTAGGTGGTAACTCCCGCGAAAGAGTATCAAAAAATTTTTCAGCACTGCGAGCGGCACGGGCTAATTCCTGTAAAGCAGGTATAGATGCCACTAAAACGGCTGTGAGACTAGCAGCAACCAAGAGGATAGATAGTCCCAACCAAAATAAAGGATCAATCACTGTTATCTCATTTATGAACGTTCTAGTTTTTGAGTCAAATTATCGGTTTTGTCTGGGATGCTGCTAACATCAACAGTATTTTTCTGAATTAAGCCTTGGCTTTCGCGCTGAGTAGCATCTATGCCAACTGCGATCGCTTCCCGCAGTCTATCTACAGTTTCATCCCAGTTTTGCAGGGTGCTAGTAGAAATACGATCTGCCTGAATTTGTACGCTGGTAGAGATATCTTCAGCTAATTCAGGGATAGCATGAGCGGATTTTTTGAGAAGTTTACGCGTTTCGCGGCCTGTGCGGGGAGCAACTAGCAAACCGGCTAAAGTGCCGATAGCTGCCCCTATCATCAAACCGCCAATAAAGATTCCAGAACGCTTGTTAGTCATTTTTTTAATTTTCCACTCTATAAAACTTATCTTATATCTTGCACGCTGGCGATGAAAATTTGGGGTGACAAAGCACCCGGATTTTGTCTAAGTTGTATAGAGAATTAAGTTCTATTGGGAATAATGATATAGTTGTTACCATCGGTTCTGATGGGGAGCAGCCAATGGCTAACACCTCGCTGCACTATTGGACGTAAGGGGGAAAGTCTGGTGCAAGTCCGGCACTGTCCCGCAACTGTGAGCCAAAATATGGTAAGTCAGAATGCCCACCGATAGAATTACGTTTATATAAATCTGCGAGGTACAGATTATGTCCAGAAAAAAACAGGCATTAGTTAGTCTCACCCTAATGGCTGTTATTAGTTTTTACTTGGTAGTTGGTTTCCCCAAACCTGCCTACGCAATGCACATTATGGAAGGTTTTTTACCAGTGCAATGGGCAATTTTTTGGTGGGTTGTAACATTACCATTTTTCATTTTAGGATTGCGTAGTCTAACTCGCATTACCCAAGCTAACCCAGAATTGAAACTCTTATTAGGTTTAGCTGGTGCTTTTACCTTTGTCCTGTCAGCGTTGAAAATTCCTTCTGTCACCGGTAGCTGTTCTCACCCCACAGGAACGGGATTAGGTGCGGTGCTGTTTGGACCTCTGACTATGACAGTCTTGGGTAGCTTGGTATTGTTATTTCAAGCTTTGTTACTGGCCCATGGTGGTTTGACCACACTTGGTGCAAATGCTTTTTCCATGGCGATCGCTGGACCCTATGCAGCGTACTGGATATATAATACCACAATGCGGCTGAGTAGTAAACAAAAAATCGCCATCTTTTTAGCAGCAACCTTGGCAGATTTACTCACCTATATTATCACTTCTATCCAACTTGCCTTGGCTTTTCCTGCACCAGTCGGTGGATTTATCGCTTCATTTGCCAAATTCGCGGGAATTTTTGCCCTTACTCAAGTACCCTTAGCAATTAGTGAAGGATTACTAACTGTCTTAGTTTGGAACTGGTTACAATCTTATAATCCTCAAGAATTGGAACTTTTGCAATTAATCAAGGGAAGAAATCACGGTAATGAATCAATCTAATAAAAGTTTAAATAACTGGTTTTTAATATTAGCAGTTTTAGCCTTAGGAGTTGCACCATTAATATTTGTGCCTCATGGAAAGTTCGGCGGTTCTGATGACAAAGCTAAAGCCGCTATTACAGAAATACAACCTGAATATAAACCTTGGTTTCAATCACCATTTACACCAGCTAGTGGGGAAATAGCCAGTTTATTATTTGCTTCTCAAGCAGCTTTAGGTGCGGGAGTAGTTGGTTACGCAATTGGTGTATATAAAGGACGTTCAAAACGAGAAAGAAGTTAAGAATGACTTTAAAATTAGATACCCTAGCTTACACTAATCAACTGCGAAGATTACCACCAGAACATAAACTCATTTTTGCATTTACCACTCTGATTATTTCTCTTTGTAGTCATCCTCTAGTGCAAATTTTGATAGTAATTTGGATGAGTATTTGGACAGTAATTTATGCAAAAATTCCGGCTGGAGTTTATTGGCGCTTGTTAATATTCACTATAGTTTTTTGTTTGACAAGTTTACCAGCATTAATGGTAAATGGAGTTGAAATTTCTCATCTAGAAATTGTGAAATTAGATTCATTTTATGGGTTAAATTTTGGAGACTTCTATATTTATATCAGTCGGAGTGGCTGCATTCAAGCATGGAGGATTTTAACTAGAGCATTAGCTTCTGTTTCTTGTTTATATTTTCTCATGTTAACTGTCCCGTTTA
Organism: Anabaena sp. FACHB-1391; assembly: GCF_014696755.1. Lineage (NCBI taxonomy): Bacteria > Bacillati > Cyanobacteriota > Cyanophyceae > Nostocales > Nostocaceae > Anabaena > Anabaena sp. FACHB-1391. Next base: position 43,840 of record NZ_JACJQS010000036.1, read on the forward strand.
CAGAAATTTTGCAAACTCTACGTTGGTTAAGATTTCCAGTGCTTTTAACTGATTTATTATTACTAATGTATCGGTTTATTTTCATTTTATTAAAAACAGCCAATGAATTGTGGACAGCAGAAAATTCTCGTAATGGCTATCGTAATTGGCATACTAGCATGAAAAGTTTAGCATTATTAATCGGACAATTATTGCAGCGAACTCTACAACAATATAGTCAATTTTCTCTGGGATTGCAAGCACGAGGTTTCGCTGGTGAATTGCGATTTTGGCATCCCCGACGTTATCGTTTATCTCCACGATATACCATTGAAGCAATTTGTGGCTGTGTAATATTAATAGGATTAGAAATTTGCCGAAATGCAGGAATATTTACTCGAATTTGATCAGGTCTATTACACCTATCCAGGTTCACAAAAATCAGCTTTAAATGGTTTAACCATGAGGATTCCTTCTGGTAAAAAATGTGCCTTAATTGGTCAAAATGGTTGTGGTAAAACCACACTTTTCTTACTGGCTAATGGACTATATAAACCAAGTTCTGGAATTGTCAAATGGTGTGGTGAAGCATTAATTTATAATCGCCATTATCTCAGTAAAATCCGGCAAAAAGTCGGTTTAGTATTTCAAGACCCTGAACAACAATTAGTAGCTTCTACAGTTGAAGAAGATATTTCTTATGGTTTATGTAATTTAGGTTTACCCACAGGAGAAATTAAACAGCGAGTAGAACATATATTACGTGAATTTGAATTAACTAATTTAGCAGAAACACCAGTACATCATCTCAGTTTAGGACAGAAAAAACGAGTTTCCATTGCTGATATTATGGTACTAAAACCGCAGCTTTTAATATTAGATGAACCAACGGCATATTTAGATATTAAACATACTCGTAATTTGATGATAACCCTCAAAAAAATTCATCAACATGGTCATACTTTATTAATGGCCACCCACGATTTAGATTTAGTATATCGCTGGGCAGATTGGGTTTTTGTTATGGATAAAGGACAATTGATGCTAGAAGGAAAACCAGAAGATGTATTTAGCCAACGGACACTTTTAGAAGAATTAGAATTGGGTGTACCATTAATATATGAAATGTTGTTTAATGGGCTATCACCTGAAGAGAGAATAATTATAGAACGAGTCCGACAACGGATATTAAAAGATATTTGAAAATGTAGTTAACCGTAATATATTTTTGTGAATACATTGTAGGTTGGGTTAAGCGACAGCGCAACCCAACAAAGTTCCGAAAATGTTGAGTTTCCTTGGGTCAACCTAACCTACTTAGAAGTGGAATGTCAAAAGACAGTCTGTCAAACATTTTTTAATTCTGTTAATAAAATAAAAAGGAGATTATTTATAGTAAATTAGTTAATTAAAATCTCTGTGGAAATTGGATATGCAGCTTCAAGAAGTCCCTAATATTGCAGTCATTGTTGGTGAAAATGCCGTTACCCTTTCTCAATTACCTTCTGTGTGGCAAGATATTGCTAAAGGTAGGGCAAATGTTAAACTCAGTGATGCAAAAATCTATGTGGAAATGGCGCAGTTATTTCAATATAAACTGCAATATGGTGATGTTGACTTGTTTAATGAACGTCCCCAATTATTTCATTTAAAACGCTCATTTTCAGAGCTATTTGGGCAAATGGCACGAGAAACCCTAGAATTTTATGGTCATGATTTTATAGTTCATAATTATCCTAACTTTGAAGAAGTTTTGCGTAATTTGGAATCAAAAGGTTGTAAATACAGTGACGAAATCAAAGTAGCGCGTATTGGACTAGAACTTTTCCAGGAATTTGGTTATGATCTACCAGCAAGTTTTTATCATGTCCATTTAGCGCCAATTTATCGAGATCATGTATTTGAAGAAAGAGCTTTAAGATTTGATCAACGAGATATAGAACATAAACGTAGTTGGGATGCTATACTACACGCAGGTAAGGTATTTGCCATGCAAATGAAGGTACAAAGTATCGCCTCCAAATACGGTTTTACCTATCAACATGGCTGCGGTTGCAACTCTCATCTATCTTCCATTGATCAATCTTCTGGTACATTTGAGTATGAATTAAGTTTGGAAAAACGTCAACGCTGGATTCGGAGTTTTATCTGGACAGCTTGGTATGAATATGCAATATTTCCCATTGTGCCGAATACTATTTATCTGGTTTAATAAGACGACAAAATAATTTCATGGGTAATGGGAGATTTACACCTCCCATTAATGATTCATTTGAACTGAAATTTTTACCAGATATAATTTTTACCAGATATAAATGTGAAGAGAGAGAATAAATTCGGGATTTACTGAATAGATATCTTATAAAAAAAATTATAGGGACGATTCATAAATTGTCTCTACAAGGGTTTGGTGGTTACGCGCATTTAATTTTCACCAGATTTCTTGATAACTTATCTGCGGTTATCTGCGGTTATCTACGGTTATCTGCGGTTATCTGCGGTTAATTATCCTCTAGATCCTAACTCTATATTTTGCCCATTTGTGAAAAAATATCAAGCTTGTCATTTAAATCAACATTCTCCAGCCAATTAGTGAGACAATAAAGGCGTGAGGGCAAGAACGGACATAACTCCATTATAAAGGGGGAAATTTTATGAAACTCCAACTATTAGCCGCTATGGCCTTGATAACTCCCCTGTTTCTAGCTAATTCAGTTCAAGCTGGAAGCAAACAAGATTTGCAGAAACTTTTGTCAACCAGAGAATGTATTCAGTGTAATCTATCAGGGTCCAACCTCAGCGGTGCTCATTTGATTGGTGCTGACTTACGGGGCGCAAACCTTCAAGGTGCTAACCTGACAAATGCTAACTTAGAAGGTGCTGACTTGACGGGAGCAAATTTAGCAGGTGCTAATTTAACATCAGCTTTTGTTACCAATGTTAACCTAAAACAAGCCAATCTCAACAACGCCAACCTGACTCGGGCAACCATTCACGATTCTAACGTCTATCAAGCATCAATGGATAATATTAATATTACCGATGCTGGTATATATAACACAGGAATCGGTATTGGTGGAGAATATGGAACTACTCTTCCCGATTGGGACTAAGCTGTTACGCATCTAAATTTGATAATCCTAATCTAGCTAGATGTTGTGGTGCGGGCATACTTCGACCAATCTCAGTACAAGTCTTGCCCGCTAGAATCATACAAATTAAATGCAGTACAACTTAGGCAGTTAAATTTACACATTTTAAGTTTGTTTCACAAAAGGAAATATATTTTGTTTGTACTACCGGATTTATCCCTGATTCTCTTCCCTTACTGTCTCTGAGATAGGAATAAGTCCCAACTACAGTCTAGGAATTATGATACTTGTGTGAGTTACAACTCAATTAAAAAAGAGGTTATAGATAATTAAATTATCCATAACCTCAGTATAATTTTTTGTTGTCAAACTAACTACTTAAGCAATTAAACCCGAATTATGTTAATTAATTGCTTGCTTTAACACATCTACCTTATCCGTACGTTCCCAAGGTAAATCCAAATCCGTTCTTCCCAAATGACCATAAGCCGCAACGTCCTGATAAAAACGTCCGCCTCTTTCACTTGGTAAGTTACGTAAATTGAACACATGGATAATTCCCGCTGGTCGGAGTTCAAAATTCTCTTTAACTAAGTTTAATAGAATTTCATCATCTACTTTACCCGTACCAAAGGTATCAACAAAAATGCTAACAGGCCGAGCCACACCAATGGCATAACTTAGCTGTACTTCACACTTTTGTGCTAAACCAGCCGCGACAATATTTTTAGCAGCATAGCGAGCAGCATAAGCAGCAGAACGGTCTACTTTCGTGGGGTCTTTACCGGAAAAAGCACCGCCACCATGTCGAGAATAACCACCGTAGGTATCAACGATTATTTTCCGTCCTGTTAAACCAGAATCTCCCTGAGGTCCACCAATAACAAACTTACCAGTGGGGTTAACCAAAAACCTGGTTTCTTGACTTGGCTTAATAGTAATATCACCAAATATAGGTTCTACTACTTCCGTCCACAGGTCAGCTTTAATCTTTGCCTGTACCTCAGCATCATCGCTAATATCGCCAATAGTAGCTGTATGTTGAGTAGAAACCAAGATAGTATCAATACCTACAGGTTTACCATCTTCATAGACTACCGTGACCTGGGTTTTACCGTCGGGACGCAGGTAAGGGAGAATACCAGCTTTGCGAACTCCTGCCAATCTCCGGGCAATGCGGTGCGCTAAACTGATAGGTAAAGGCATAAGTTCTGGAGTTTCGTTGCAAGCAAAACCGAACATGATACCTTGATCACCAGCGCCGATTTTATCAAATAGTTCTTCACTATCCTCAGTCCGGCTTTCTTTGGCTACATTGACACCTTGAGCAATATCAGGTGATTGTTCGTCCAATGCTATTAAAACACTGGCACTATTTGCAGAAAAGCCGTTATCTGCGTCAGTATAGCCAATTTCCGCGATTTTTTTTCTGGCAAGATGGACATAATTAACATGAGCTTTGGTGGTAATTTCTCCAGTAATTAGCACCAAACCAGTATTAACTACAACTTCTGCCGCCACACGGCTATGAGGGTCTTCTGCGAGTAGCGCATCAATAATCGTATCAGAAATTTGATCACAGATTTTATCTGGATGACCCTCTGTAACTGACTCGGAAGTAAATAAATAACGACGAGACAAAGGAAATTCCTCCTGTGAAAATTTTTTGACTTAATTTCTGAAATCATAACAACATTTGCAGTTTTCGTAGTTAAGTATCTTCTATTTCAGTATCAAATAATTTATATGTAAATAAAAGTTATCAAAGTTACGGATAAATAGTTATAAATAAGTTATAAATAATTAGTTATAATTAGTATTATCTGGTATTTATGCTAAAATTAGCATTCAATTATACTATTAAATCTATCTTACAGTATATTTCCAACCAGTAACACCAATTCTCAAAAACTCCATTAATATTAAATTAAAAGCCCAAAATCAAAGCTACCTAGCTTCCATCCCCAAATAAAATATATTTACTTTGACGACCATATTGCCACTAAATAAATACGCTTTAGCATTGCACACCACCACACCAGAACTAGGTTTGACAATTAGCAACTTTGCAGATCATACCCAATCTCAAGTTTGGAATTTAGGGCGTGACTTATCTAGTCATATCCATCAATACCTGATGGATATGATTAAACCACGAACCTGGGCAGACCTGGAATTTATCGCCGTCAGCCAAGGACCTGGTGGTTTTACGGGAACTCGCATTGGTATTGTCACCGCTCGTACACTAGCACAACAGCTAAAAATTCCAGTATTTACCATTTCCACTCTAGCTGCAGTAGCTTGGCAAGAACATAGCTCACACAACCATTGTAGTTTTGCGGCTAAAATTAAAAATACTACTCCCCTAACGCGAAATTACCAATATCCAATAATTGCAGTAGAAATGCCAGGACAAAGGGGACAGATTTTTGGTGCTATTTATCAACCAACCCCTGATAATTCCAGCCTTACTGCTTTGTTGCCAGATACAGTATTCACCCCAGCCGCATGGCAAGAAACCCTTGCTAATTGGCATACCAGTTATCAGTTAATTTCGGCTACATCTCAGTTAGCCGCCACTGTTAACAGTATTTTGGAATTAGCTTATTTAAAGTGGCGGCAAGGCAAACACCCACATTGGTCCGAGGCTCTACCCTATTATGGACAGCATCCCATAGATTGATTATTTTGAAATTTGTCTAACCCTTACCATATAAAGCTTATAGCCAAAATCAGAAATTAAATTCACCCGATTAAAAAAAAGTTTTGAAAAACCCTTGACAATAACCGGCAGGATTGATATATTGAATAAGTGCCGGGGAGAGAAACAACTCACGGCAACTGAACCGAGAAAAAATAATACTTTGAA